>JALEJI010000068.1 GCA_022769825.1 Prevotella sp.
GTGGGTGGTGATGGATTCGAACCACCGAAGGCAAGAGCCAGCAGATTTACAGTCTGCCCCATTTGGCCACTCTGGTAACCACCCTTGTTTTACGCTTGAGCCTCTTGTCGGATTCGAACCAACGACCCCGAGATTACAAATCACGTGCTCTGGCCAACTGAGCTAAAGAGGCGTATCTTCGCAGCCGTCTTATCGGCTTAACTTCGGACCTGTTGTAAAACGGCTGCAAAGTTACTATTTATTTTTCAATCTCCAAAACATTTTGAGGAAATTTTCAACGATTGCGTAATTTTTCCTTGAATTTCGTCAGTTGTTCCCGCAAACTGTCCACGCACAAGTCGATTCCCTCCTCAAAAGTGTCGCACGTCTTGGCGACGTAGATGGGATTCCCGTTAGGCACCGAAACGGTGACGCTGGTCTCCTTGTTGAGCGCGGCAGCAGGCTTGACAACCTTTAATTGCACCTCTACTTTCTTAATATCTTCAAATGATTTTTCCAACTTAGCCACCTTCTTCTCGATGAAGGCTTGCAGCTTCTCGGTAGCGTCGAAGTGAATCGACTTGATGTTTACTTCCATAGTTACCATTTTTAAAGGTTAAACTCACGCCCTTGGGTGGGCATCTTTGTATACTCTGCGGAGCTGTTCGAAGGTAGTGTGTGTGTACACCTCCGTTGTCGACGCGCTTGCGTGGCCCAACAGTCTCCTGACACTTTCTATACTTGCGCCATTATTGAGCATTGCCGTGGCGAAAGAGTGCCGCAACACGTGCGGCGAGAGCTTTTTCTGCGTGCTGACGAGCGACAGCTTGGCTTTTACCCGGAGCCTAACGTCATAGGCCTTCATACGGTTGCCTTTTACCGTGACGAACAACGCGTCACACTTACGGCTCACCTCCTTGTCCCTGCACGCTACGTAGCGCCCAAGCGCCACGGCGAGTTCTTCTCCGAATGGCACCACCCGCTGCTTGTCACCCTTTCCAGTCACTTTCAGCTGGCGGTTATCACAATCTATGTCCACATCGTCGAGCCCCGTCAACTCCGACAGGCGTATGCCCGTCTCGTAGAAGGTCATTATTATCGTCTTGTCCCTAACCTCCAGGAAGCTTGTGCCCCATGGCAGGTCATCGAGCAAGCGATTCATCTCGCTTTCCTTGACAAACGTCGGCAATCTCTTGCGCTGTTTCGGCGGCTCTACCCGATAGGTTGGGTCGCGCTCCACAAGGTGCCGCGCCAAGGCGTAACGATAAAGCGACCTAAGGGCCGCGAAGCGTGTTCCCACGCTCGATGCTTCCATACCACCATCCATGAGATGTTCCATCCAATCACGGACGACATCCTCATCGACTGTCTGCCAGCTGAGCCCACTGTCAAGGCTACGGAAGTAATCCTCAAATTCCCTGAGTGACACAGAGTAAGACTCCAATGTCATTGGCGAGCGGTATCGCTCATAGCGCAGGTAATTCAAGAAATCATCAACCATGTCAAACAGCAATCAGACCTCAACCGGCATAACGGTGATTCACATTGCGAATTTATGGAAATTATTTGAAACTACCAAATTTTTCAGGAAGTTTTTTTATTCTTCCTCGTCGCGCATGTGCTGCACGTAAACGGCGTGTTCCATCTTGAGACGCTTCTTGACAGACGGCTTGTCATACTGCTGACGTGAGCGAAGCTCCTTGATGACGCCTGTTCTTTCAAACTTTCTCTTGAACTTCTTGAGAGCTCTTTCGATGTTCTCGCCTTCCTTTACGGGTACAATAATCATTTTGTTTTGGTTTATAAAATTTAAATTAGACATTTGCCTCATGTGTGGGCACTATACACCCCACCACAATAAGCGGCTGCAAAATTACAAGTTATTTTTCAGATAGCCAAACAATTATCCAATTTTATGTCATATTTCCTTCGTGGCGTTTTCCAGCCAAGACCGTTCTTCCCCGTCGAGATGCGGGGCAAGCACGTCATACACGTGACGGTGGTATCGGTTCAGCCAATCGCGCTCCTCCGGCAGCAACATGTCCTTTATTATCGGCTCCACGTCGAACGGGCAGAGCGTGAGCGGCTCCATCTGCAGGAAGTCGCCAAACTCCGTTTGCATGTATGGCCTTATGAGCAACGTATTCTCGTGGCGCACGCCAAACTTGCCCTCAAGGTACAGTCCTGGCTCATCGGTGACGGTCATCCCCGCCCTGAGCGGTGCCGGCATGTATTCCATCCTTATTTGGTGAGGGCCCTCATGCACGTTGAGATACGAGCCCACCCCATGTCCGGTGCCATGGAGGAAGTTCATGCCTTCGCGCCACATCGCCTCGCGCGCCAAGGCGTCTATCTGGGTGCCGGCAGCGCCGTCGGGAAACTTCGCCAACTCCAGTTGTATGTGCCCTTTCAGCACGAGCGTGTAGACGCGGCGCATTTCCTCGGTCACGGGGCCTAAGGGTATGGTGCGCGTTATGTCGGTAGTGCCATCTTCATACTGCGCGCCGCTGTCGAGCAGCAACAGGCCCTCAGGCTCAAGGGCGGCGTCGGTTTCCGGCGTGGCCTCGTAGTGCACGATTGCCCCGTGAGCATCATAGCCTGCTATCGTGTCGAAGCTGATGCCACGGAAGAGAGACTGTTCCGCGCGCAGGGCGGTCAGCTTGCGGTCGACGCTCATCTCCGTCTGTCCGCCTTCCGCTACCGCGGGCTTGAGCCATTTAAGGAACTTCACCATCGCGACGCCATCCCTAAGCATGGCATTATGATAACCTGCTATCTCAACATCGTTCTTCACGGCCTTCATCGCGGGGATTGGCGAAGCGTGCCTTACTATGCTCTTGGCGTAAGCCTTACTGTCTGCCGACGCTATTATATTATATAATGTATAAGAGGTCTCCTCCGGGTCAAGAAGGATGTTATACTCAAAATATTCTCTCAACCCTTCGCCCACCTTGTCGTAGCTTTCCATGCCCACGTCTTGCGCCTTGAGGTATTCCTCAACCTGCGGCGTGAGCTTGGCCTTGTCGATAAACAACGTGGCCTTATCGGTGCTCAGCAACAGATAAGCCACGAACACCGGGTTGCAATGCACGTCAGTGCCTCGAAGGTTAAGCAACCACGCTATGTCGTCGAGCGCGGATACGAGCATGCCGTCGGCGCCCATGTCGCACAGGGTCGCCCTCACACGTCGCATCTTCGAGAGAGCCGTCTCGCCGGCATATTTCATGGGGTACACTTCTATCTTATGGTCGGGTATCGCCGGGCGGTCTTTCCAAATCTCGTTCAACGGGTCGAAGTTAGTCCGTACGGTAATGCCACCCTGGCGTCGCAGTTCATGGATAAGGTTCTCCACCGAGCTGACGTTGTTGCACATTCCGTCCACGCCCACCTGCGCGTTGGTGTCCTTGAGCTTGTCGGCGAGCCACCGCGCTATCGTCGGCGTGCCTTTCACCTTCAGGCGCATAAGCTGGAACGAGGTGCCCTCAAGCTGCTTCTCGGCCGCGAGAAAATACCTGCTGTCTGTCCAAAGGGCGGCAGAGTCCATCGTCACCACCGCCGTACCGGCAGAGCCGTCAAACCCACTTATCCATTCCCTGCCCTTCCACCTGTCGGGGGTGTACTCCGAGTGGTGTGGGTCGGTAGACGGAAAGACGAAAGCGTCGAGCTTCTCGCGACGCATCACCTCGCGAAGGCTCGCGAGGCGACTTAGCACGGTATCGTTTATCATGGTTGTCATTATATTATTAATATGGTAGTAATCATGATGCAAAGATAAGAATCTTTAGCAACAATACGCAGCATATCCGGGAAATTCGCTCACTCCGACATTTCATAGTGTTTATATGCCAAACGGAGATAGCAAATTATAACGTTTTAATATTATACAACATTTCACAACGAAAAAAAAATATCACTTCTATTTTATTTTCTATACCTTTGCAAGCGGAAAAGGAAACTTTTAAAACACAAACTAAGTTATGAAGTATTTAACAAATGACAAGCTTCTTATCGTCGGTGCAGGCGGTATGATTGGTTCAAACCTGGTGCAGAGTGCTCTTATGCTCGGCCTTACTCCTAACATTTGTCTCTACGATATCTATGAGCCTGGTGTTCATGGTGTCTACGACGAGATGGAGCAGTGCGCCGTTCCCGGTGCAAACCTCAGCTACTACGCTCCCGCGGTAGAGGACATGAACGACCCCGAGAAGGTCGCAGAGGCTGCCAAGAAGGCTTTCACAGGCGCTAAATACATCATCTCCTCTGGTGGTGCTCCCCGTAAGGCTGGCATGACACGTGAGGACTTGCTGAAAGGCAACTGCAAGATTGCCGCAGACTTCGGTGAGAACATCAAGAAATACTGCCCAGACGTTGAGCACGTTGTCGTGATCTTCAACCCTGCTGACGTCACCGCTCTCACAGCCCTCATCCACAGCGGCTTGAAGCCAAGCCAGCTCACATCTCTCGCTGCCCTCGACTCTACTCGTCTGCAGCAGGCTCTCGCCCACGAGTTCGGCGTCCAGCAGGACAAGGTGACAGGCGCCCACACATACGGTGGCCACGGCGAGCAGATGGCTGTCTTCGCTTCTCAGGTCAAGGTCGACGGCAAGCCTCTCTCTGAGATGGGTCTCAGCAAGGAGCGTTGGGAGGAAATCAAGCAGATCACCACACAGGGTGGTTCACGCATCATCAAGCTCCGCGGCCGCAGCTCATTCCAGAGCCCTGCCTACAACGCCGTGAAGATGATCGAGGCCGCTATGGGCGGCGAGCCTTTCACATTGCCTGCTGGCTGCTACGCAAACCTGCCTGAGCTCGGCATCAAGGACGTGATGATGGCTCTGCCTACAACTATCGACAAGACTGGCGTCCACTACACCACTCCTTCTGGCACAGAGGAGGAGATGGCAGACCTGCAGAAGAGCTACAAGCACCTCTGCGACATGCGCCAAGAGGTTATCGACCTCGGCATCGTGCCTCCAGTGGAGAAGTGGAACGAGGACAACAAGAACCTCTAAACCACACATCGTGGAATTGAGCTTATAAAAGCCAATAAATAAACAAGCGGGAAGAAAGCGAATTCGTTTTCTTCCCGCTTTCGTTTTTGCGCGACATTTCGCAAGAATGATAAAATCATGTCCTAAAAGCCGTCATAAGAAATTTAATTGGATAATAATATTTTACAAATGGTCGTCTGAGAATCGTTTTTTTTCAACCAAGCAGTCGCTTGCGTGGAATTGACGCGATTATGGGTCATTTTGATAAACCATTGATTATTAGAGGAATATATTTTTAGAGGCTTTTCAGCATGGCAAATCCGCAAAAATAGCGTTGCCGTTACACCGTAATCGCGTTGCCGTTACACTGTAATCGCGTTGCCGTTACGGTGAAACCGCGATGCGATTACGGTGTAACGGCAACGCCATTTGGCTACTATCGCAAAAAAAACTGGCCGAAAAGCCGCCAACGGCGTTGTCAAGAGGCAGAAGGCTACCCTTTTCCAGCTCTAAACGCACTGGTTTCCAAGTGTTAAATTTCGGCAATAATATTTTACAATTTAGCGCGCGTACATGCTGCTTGTCATGGATTAACACAATTCGTCACCAATGCCAATTATCTCTAACACGGGTTATTCCGGGTCCACGTCAAAATATATCTGCACCGATTTATAACATGGTTGCGCCACTATGCCGTCGCGCGCGGCGTAAAGAGCCTGACGGGTCTTCCTCAAGTCGATGCCGATTTCCAGTTTCAGCACTATCTTGCGGATGAACACCGCCTTTACCCTTGCCACCGACGGCTTGTCGGGGCCAAGCACGCGATCGCCTAACATTTGGCGCAAGTTGCCCCCCATTTCCTGTGCCGCCATCTCCACCACCCCCTCATTCTTGTGCTTGAGGTAGACATAAACCACATGGGAGAAAGGCGGATAGCGAAAGAGGGAACGCTCCTCGAGCAGCGAGTCGTAGAACGCCTCATAGTCGTTGCGAACCACCTGGCCGATTACCGGCAAGTCGGGGCTCTTGGTCTGCAATATCACCAACCCACGCTTACCCCTTCGGCCAGCGCGCCCCGCCACTTGGCTCATCATCATGAAGGCATGCTCGTAGGCGCGAAAGTCAGGATAGTTGAGCATGGTGTCGGCGTCGAGAATGCCAACCACCGCCACGTTGTCGAAATCGAGGCCCTTGGAAATCATCTGCGTGCCAATGAGCACGTTGGCCTTGCCAGCGCCAAACTCACCTATCAGCCGCTCGTAGGCCCCACGGGTGCGAGTGGTGTCGAGATCCATGCGTGCCACTGTCGCGTCGGGAAACTCGGCACGCACCATGTCTTCTATCTTCTCCGTGCCATAGCCACGGTCGGAGAGATGCGGATTGCCACAGTTGGGGCAAGCCTCAGGCACGGGCATGGTGAACCCGCAATAATGGCAGGTCAGCAAGTTGAGCCGCTTGTGGTAAGTAAGCGACACGTCGCAATTCTTGCATTTGGGCGTCCATCCGCAGGTGTGACACGACAAGACCGGCGCGAAGCCACGGCGGTTCTGGAACAGTATGACCTGCTTGCCATTAGCCAACGCCTCGCGCATGGCGGCAAGGAGACGGGGCGAGAATGGCCCGGACATGATCTTGCGACGCCGCAGGTCCTTCACGTCCACGACTTCTATCTCCGGCAACTCCACGCCCTTGAACCGCGTGGAGAGCGAGACAAGACCATATTTGCCCGTCTTGGCATTGTAGTAGCTTTCCATGGATGGCGTGGCCGTGCCGAGAAGGACCTTGGCTCCGAACATTTGCGCCATGACGATGGCCGCGGAGCGGGCGTGGTAGCGAGGGGCCGGGTCTTGCTGCTTATAACTCGTCTCATGCTCCTCGTCGACAACGACGAGACTGAGCTTCTTGAAAGGCAGGAAGATGGCGCTGCGAGCTCCGAGGATGATGTCGTAAGGATTGTCGGAGAGCTGCTTGCGCCAAATCTCCACACGCTCGCGGTCGCTGTACTTGGAATGATAGATGCCAAGCCTTGAGCCGAACACGCGTTGCAGGCGCTGGGTCATCTGAACGGTAAGGGCTATCTCTGGCAAGAGGTAAAGCACCTGCCCGCCCTTGTCGATAACCTCTTGGATGAGATGTATGTAAATCTCCGTCTTTCCGCTTGACGTCACGCCATGAAGCAGCACCACGTTCTTGTCGTGCCACTGTTTTTCCAAGTCGGCCTTTGCCCGCGCCTGTGGCTCGCTTAGCGACTGTACGCGTTCAGGATGATATGCGCCATTGCGATTGATGCTTTTCACCTCACGGTCGACGGACTGAAGGAACCGCTGAGCGACAAGCTTCTTAACAATGTCGGCCGTGCAGTGGGCCTCGTTCATCAGTTCCTCGCGCGTGACGATGCTTGTGCCGGAATCGTGAACAAGGTTGAGGAAAGTGGTGAACGCGGCTTGTTGCCTCGGCATGCGGCGCAGCATCTCCACGGCTGCCCTTTGGGCCTCCACGTTGGCAAACTTGTCGCCAAGGCAGACGCACGCCTCGGTCTTGGGCTTGTAACCCACTTCCGCCTTCAGGCCAGCGGGAAGCGCGGTGTTCATCACGTCGCCAAGTGGCGACATGTAGTAATCGGCTATCCACCGCCAAAGCCTCAGTTGGCTGGGCAAGAGAACCGGCGCGTCGTCGAGCACCGCCAATATCTCGCGTATCTTGCTGTCGGGAAGGTTGGGTTTGTCGGCATGAACCCTAACGGCCATGGCCGCATAAGTCTTGCTCTTGCCAAAGGGAACGAGCACGCGCGTGCCCATGACGACGCGTGCGGCAAGCGAATCGCTCACGGCATAGGTGAAAAAGTCTTGAAGGGGCAAGGGCAAGATTACGTCTACATACTTCATTCCAAAGAAAACAAAAGGCAGGGAGACACCTGCCTTTATTATTTTAAGTCAATGATAACGGGAAATCAGAACCAATAGCCAACAGAGACTTGCCAAGTGTTGTTGCGGCCTTTAATACATTGTTTGTCGGGGTTGAGCCGTTCCACATGCATCTTGCCCGACTTGTTGCACTCTATGTTGTAGTTGACAGAGCCTTGAAGATGCTTTAATATCGTGACACCGGCACCTATATTGACGCTGAATGTCGCCTTTTTCAGGGAATAACTGCTTGCTGCATCCCACTCGAAATCCTTGTCGCCGACATTGATGCCCCATTGCGGACCGGCGAAGAGGAAGACATTGGCAAGGCTACCGAGCCCTATGCCATATCTCACGTTGACCGGAATGTCCAGGTATTGCTGCTTTATGGTCGTGGTTTGACCCATGTCGCCACCAACGACATCATCAGCCCATTTCATCTTTGCCTGCTTTTGGTCGTAAAGAGCCGCAAGGTCAAAACTCAAGCCTGTCAGAGGCACGGAGACCTTCAGCATTGGGCCAAAGAAGAAGCCGGCCTTGTTGTCGGTTGCCCACATGTCGTCGTTCAACTTCAAGCTGCTGACGTTCAAGCCTCCTTTCACACCGAGCTTGACCTGGGCGGAAGCCGATGCTGACAAGCCCAAGGCCAAAAACAATATCGCTATTATCTTTTTCATCTTATATGATTTGGTTTACCATAAACATCAATGCCTCTGCCTCCTGACGGTCACCCTTGCGGTACCGGAGGCAGACGAAGACCCAGGAACACGCGCGCGGCTCTGCTTCACGCGCGGCGACTTGGCTGCCACCCTGCGTATGCGAGAACCCTTTTTCACGCCCTTCACCTGTTTGGGGTCGAGCTTGGCTATGGAGTCGAGAGAGTCTTTCCTGGCTTGGTCTCCCCATAACTGGCTCTCGAAAGAGGCTATCTCTGAATCGATGCGCCGCTGAGCCTTGACAAGTTTCACGGAATCGCCGCCGGCCTCTTGCGCCAGCGTCTTGCCGAGCATATTGTTGGTCTTGTAGATTTTGCCTTTATAGCCGTTTGTGGCAAAATAGTCGGCAACGCTCATCATCGCGGCATTGTTGACATTGCTCGTCATCACCATCTGCTTGGCGAGAAATGGGGCCAAGTCGCTGTATCTCACCCAAAACAGTGGATATTTCGTGGCTCCGTCGCCAAAGTCATCGTCGCGAAACATCACGGGGCAGAGAGCCGTCACCTGACGGTGAAACGACGACGTGTTCTGGTCATAGTAGCTGCTTTCCTTGACGTAATAAGCCTTGACCTCGGCTGATGGTATATCGCTGTCGTCGATATGCACGCCACGGTCGGTCTTCTCATAAAAAATGTGGTAGTCGTCAAGAAACTTCTTGGGGCTCAAGCGCAACGACTCGTCAAACTTCTCGCTGCCACTGTTCACGTCGTAAGAGTAGGCGGCAATGCCCCCGTGGTTAGGCCCTGCCATGATGAGCTTGAAGAGCAGCGTGAAGAGATTCACCTGCTGGCCATTTGGCTCCACTGGATAATACAAGGCGGCGTTAGCCTCATCGTTTAGGTCAAGCTCACGGTACACGTCCCTGCGCCAGACCACATCACCACTCATGGACTCAGCCGTCGGGAAGTCTATCTGCTGACGCAAAGTCATGTTATTACTGTTCGACTTCGCCACCTGCTGCTCCTGGCGACGAGCCTTGGGCTGTGCCATGAGGCAGGAAACGCCCACGGCGATAAACGCCAATGATATAAAAAACCTCTTCATAAGAGTATCTTTGATTCTGTTTGTTTCTGTAAAAATCATCTCACCTTCACTTCCATTGCCCCAGGCAACACGCGCGCCACGCCGTCGGGCCCAATGGCATGAACCTCGGTGATGTAGAAGCGGCGGCCACGACTTAACCGGCGGAACTGGTCGCGCATGCGGTCGGTGAACTCTCCGCCTTGCGATGCCATCTGTACGGCATTGCCCATGTTGTCGTAGAACACAGTCGAGAAACCTGTCACGCGGAACTGTATGTCGAGAATGCCATCGTCTATGGCGGCCTTCAAGTGTCTCGCGCCCATCAGGCTCGCCTTGGCCATATTGCCACCCTTGAAGCGGTCATCGCCAATGGTGATATAAGGTGTCGGGTTGGGCAGCTTACGCACACGGAAAGTGAACGGAGGGAACGTCCTTGTCATCTTGCCGTCGCGCGCGGTGATGCGGAACGTCACGTCGTGGCCAACGGCAGCAGGCACGGCGACATACTTTCCCGGACCCTTTGATATAAGACGGCCACCTGTCATGCTCACGGAGACCGCGTTTTGCGGCACGCCTGGCACGCCTACGCTGATGGGGTTGTCGTAGCCAGCATAGAGCATGTTCATAAGGTCGGCGGCCACGGTAGCGCCTCCGGGGACAGGTATGACATTGTATTTCTGTAAGAAGTTGCGACGAAGCACGTCGCCACGTGAGTTGCGCATCAAGATGTAACCACCAAACTGGTGCTCGCCCACTCCACCGGCCATGAAACTGTATTGGCCATTCTTGGTGTTGACGCGCGAGCCATTGACATAAATCTCCGGTTGACTGGTCGTGTCGACAGCCGCCATGACGATGTTGGCATTGAAACGTTCACCGGGATAAAGGGTCGTCTTCTCCGGCACCACGAATGCCTCGAGCTTGTTCACGCGAATGTCCTTGAGGCCGATGTTAGCCTCCAAGGAGTGAAGCACCTCACCCTCGGCATAGCGCACGTCGTTTTGCAACTTCGACAGCAACGTGACGGCAGCCGCCACGGGCATATCCTCGAACATGTATTCCTGCCAGTTCTTGCCAAGATAGTTTTTGCCTTTTGGCACATTGGTGGACAGGTTGCTCTTGATAATGGCATATTGACGCGGATCGGTAACAAAGCCAAGGATGCGCTCACGATAAGAGTTGATGGCATTGAACAGCTTTTTGCCCTTGCCAGTCAGCGGAGCCAGCATCACGGTCCCCGCCGCGTCTATGTTATCTGTGTTCTGAATGTTTTTCAAGTTGCCATCAGCTCCGTCGGCCTCCTTCACTATCGCGAGTTTCAGCGTCTCGGCAAAGTTGTAGAGCGAGTCGCTCATGTTCCTCACCTCCATTGCCTTCTCATACCAAACCCTCGCCTTCTCTGGGTTGCGGAGCATTTGGTCGCGGAAGTCGTTGTATATGGCGGCATTCTCCTTCGACGCGTTGTTGGTGGTTCGGTCAAGGCTTTCCTGCACTACGGCAAAGCCCTTAAGCACCTCTGTCGACACGTTGAGTGCCAACATTGCCAGAAGCACGATGTACATGAGGTTGATCATCTTCTGGCGTGGAGAAACCGGTCGTTTCTTGATTGCCATTTATATTATATTACTTGATTCGAATTTATATTACTCTTCGCTCTTCTGGCCATTCGGGGTGCGGACGGGCACAGGGCCCGCCCCTGCATAGCGACTGATGTTCACTCCTCGCTCGCCCGAGGGGCCGCCGCACGCATGTTAACCGTCATGGCCTCTATCATGCGCGCGTATATCTTGTTGAGCTGGT
This sequence comes from Prevotella sp., assembly GCA_022769825.1. GTDB lineage: Bacteria > Bacteroidota > Bacteroidia > Bacteroidales > Bacteroidaceae > Prevotella. The sequence goes on from JALEJI010000068.1 coordinate 11,416, forward strand.
CTATCTGCTCCGCCATCTTCTTCGTCTGAGCGTTAATCTCGTCGATAGTGCCAATCTGCTGGCTCGCGCCCTTGAGCTGCATCTCATAGACCTTGCTGATGCCCGTGAGCGTGCGGTTGAGGTTCTCCATCTCCTCACTGTCGCGCGTGAGACGGGTGCTCTGCTCATTCACCTTCTTCAGAGTCTCCACAAGCGTCTTCAGCTCTTCAACGTAGCAGCCTTGGGCCTCATTCATGGCCTCCGCCTCCTCTTGGCTCATCTGCGGCACGTAGGCCGGCTGCTGAGGTGCGGCTGACGCCGTGGAGCTTGACACGTTGACTGTCGGCTCCGCGGTTTCAACATTTACCTTTTCGACGGAAGGCTCAACTTCGGCAGAAGACACGGCACTTGCGGCAGGAGCCTCGGCCTTAGCATTGGGATACTCCACCATTCCCTTCTCAAGAAACTCCTCGGTCAGGCGCGTTGGCATTTCCCTGCCTTCCGCTGTCTTGTCGAACGGACGATCAAAGGCTGATATGAAAAACACGAAGACCTCAGTGCCCATGCCTATAAACAACATGACGTTGGCTCCAGGCAAATGGGTCAGCTTGAACAACGCTCCGAGAATGACGATAGACGCGCCCCAACTGTAAGCATAGTTGAGAAACGTTTGGCCCGCCACGGTGTCCATCCACTTCTGAAGGCGGTAGACTAAATTATAATTACTGTATCTTGACATAGTGTTATCTTCTTTTTTGTTTTCCACTTATTGAGTTAGCCAACGACCTCACGCAACGGAATCCGATATAGCTCCTCGGCTGGTTCTGGTATTCCCATGAGCGCCACGCTGAACGAATGAGGCTCTCCGGATCTTTCCATGAGCCACCGCGCACGCTTTTCTTCTTCAAGCGATACGGATCTTCCAAGGCCGCATTGTATTTCAGCTGCGGGTTGATGTCGTTCATGGCATCAACGCCCGCTTCGGTATAGATGGTGCTTGTCCATTCAGCCACGTTACCTGCCATGTCGTAAAGTCCATTACTGTTGGGTGAATAGCTGCCCACCTTGGCCGCGATAAGGTTACCGTCCTTGGTGTAGTTGCCCCTGTCGGGCTTGAAATTGGCATAGAAACAACCATTGCCACTCATCACGTCCTTGTTGTCCCAAGGAAACTCCGTCTGGTTCTTTCCCCTGGCGGCATATTCCCATTCTGCCTCTGTCGGCAAGCGATAACGCTGGACATAACGCGCCTCGGGGCCAAGGCCCTTCAGCAGATAGTCGGTGCGCCAAGCGCAGAACGCGTTGGCCTGCTCCCATGTCACGCCCACGACAGGATAATCGTTGTAGGCAGGATTGGAGAAATAGTTGCGGAGGTAGACCTCATTGTCGGCATTGCGGAAATCGTTTACCCAACAGGTAGTGTCGGGATAGATGTTCACGATGTAGGTGTTAAGGAAATCCCACGGGCCGGAAAGCGGACGGTCAATGGTCTGTCGCACAATCTTGCCCGACTCGTCGATATAAGCCGTATCCTTGCTTATCATCACCACCTGATTGGGATCAACGGTCTCATCGGTATTGAGGTCGCGCTCCTCAGGGTTCAGGCGGTTGCGACGAAGCGCGGCGGCGGTATAATCGTAAATCTCGAACCGGTAGTTCATCTGGCTGTAGTCGAGCATCTTCTCGCCCGTCACGGGATTGGTGACATACAGGCTTTCTATTGCCCTCTGCTCATCCTCGTTGGGCTTGCGCGGCAGACGCTTGTTCCAGTTCACTCGAGGTGTCACCGGGTCACCGTTCTTGTCCTCGGTAATCATGTAACTCTCGTCGCCACCATAGTTGGGGTCCGCAAGGCGGGTGCGGAGGATGGAGTCGCGAACCCAGTTCACGAATTGCTTATACTGCGAGTTGGTAATCTCCGTTTGATCCATCCAGAAGCCGTCGACGGAGATGTCTTTCACAGGGACGGTCTTTCCCCAAAGGCTATCGCTCTTCAATTCGCCCATCTTCAAGTAGCCACGGTCAACCCTTATCATTCCGTAAGGTGTTGGCTCTGTGAAAGGACGACCGCCCACGCCGACCACTTCACCGCCCTTGCCCGACATGGAAGCGGACTTGGCGCTGAAACAGCCTGTCAACGACAACGACAACATTGTCAAGCTTAATAATAATATGATATTCTTCATATAATCAATATCTGTTCTATCAACTTCTGTTATAATATTCTTACACTCTTATGCAGGTTCCGGCCTTTCTTGGCGAAACTTATGTCGTGCCTATATCCGACAAACAACTCATGGCTGCCGTTGCCTGGGTTGATGCTTGACGTATACACCTCATAGCTATAGCCCAAGACCACTCCATGAAAACTGCCACCAAGGAGGATCGTGGCGGAAACAGTGGGACTGTATGTCGCGCCTATATAAAGCATCTTGTCGCCATTGTTGTATACAAGCCTGCCCGTGATGTCACCACGCCATCCGGTGCCGTCTGTACGGAAAAGTAACGACGGCTTCAATGTTATAAACGGATTACGGAAAGAAATATTGCCTCCACCAGTAAAATAATATGTGGGTAATATCTTCAACTCGTTATTATCACCAAGAGAAACAAGCGGAGAATTGAGATGATGAACCGACGCGCCGCCATACCACTGGCCATGCGTGTAGAACAGGCCCGCTCCAAGGTCGATGGAGCTACCAGTCAAGTCTGCAGTTGAAAAAGCCGGGTCACTGCTGTCGCCTAAGTCAACCTGGCTGCCATCAAATTTCTCGCTTATGAATCCTACTTCCGCTCCCAAACGCAAATGGCCTTTAAACAAAGGCATCTGAAAGGCATATTGCAGGTTGAGCTTGGTATGGGTGAACAGTCCTATCTGATCGTTCATGAAATTCACGCCCACGCCATGAAAAGAGCGCAAGGCACGGAATGGCATGTCAGCAGAAACATAAGCCGTCCTTGGATTATGCTCATAACCTGCCATGTCCATCGCATAAGCGGCGACGACATTCAAGTATGCTTGCCGGCCGGCGGCAGATGGGTTGAAGGATGTTTCCATGTCGTAATAGTGGCTGAAAGAAGGGTCATATTGAGCCTTTGTGACTGAAACACCTACAAGCAAGAGGATTGACAGTATACAGAATCTTCTGGTTAACACGTTGAATCAATGATGAAGCAGGCATGGTGTCTTGTCGCTTTCGGCAACTTATGACGCGAGCCCACGATTTCTCACGTTATTGCTTTATAATTTATTGTCTGCAAAGGTAGTGTTTTTCTTACAAGAAGCGGTATTCCGCAATAGGATATTTGACAAGCCTACATTATTATATTTACATCTACCGAGACGAAAATGTGTTGTGAGAGCACACAAGCGTTGTGATTTGCTCATAATTCATTACCTTTGCGGTGACAAAGACAACCACATTCATGAGCTTGGCAAAGAGATATTTGTTGTGATTTGCTCAAAATTCATTACCTTTGCGGTGACAAAGACAACAAAACATAGCTATGTTATAAGCGTTTAGCGTTGTGATTTGCTCAAAATTCATTACCTTTGCGGTAACAAAGACAACTCTTCACGACTTACACCGGTATCGGCTTCGTTGTGATTTGCTCAAAATTCATTACCTTTGCGGTGACAAAGACAACTTCATCACCAGCTTTTACAAGTTGTATCTTGTTGTGATTTGCTCAAAATTCATTACCTTTGCGGTGACAAAGACAAC
>JALEJI010000078.1 GCA_022769825.1 Prevotella sp.
AAAAACAAAAGACAAGCACATCCTATATTTGGCTAGATCACTAAAAACACGACAATCATTCTTATCTATATGGGAAAAATTAAAGGATTTCTCTTTGCCGTACGACACAGAGAAATCCTAATGACCGATTTGGGTTAAAAAGTTTGCACAGAATATAGTTGTTATATTTAAACAATATGATAGGGATAACACGACAATAGGCCTGAACTCACATGGAGCCCAGGCCTATCATCTATTATATATATAAAACGTTCGAGTGATATTACTTGATGTTTGGTTCCTGCAATCCATAGTTCTTCTTCTTGTCGATGACAAGGAGAAGGAGACTGAGTACGACAGCGCATACACCAAACGAGCAGAACACGCTCATGCTTGTCTTGTATGTAGGATCCGCGCCGTTGAGCTTGCCTATCAACATTGGCACAAGGCTAAGGCCTATGTTCTGGATGTAGAAGATAATGGCGTAAGCCGAACCCAACAACTTCATGGGGATTATCTTCGGGACACTTGGCCACATGGCGGAAGGAACCAATGAGAATGCCACGCCAAGCAGTATCATTATGATAACGGCGAACCAGCCATAAGGCAAAATGTGGATGGCGAAAATAAAGTGAATGGCAGCCAGCATGGCAGAGCCGATGAGCATCAGCGTGGCGCCTTTTCCTATCTTGTCATACAGCGTGCCAAACAACGGCGTAAGGAGGATGGTGCCGAAAGGAATGAGACCAGGAATGATGCCGGCCACGCTCTCTGGAACATTATAGTTGGCAATCATCAATTTGGTTGCAAACTTCAAGAACGGGAACACTCCGCTATAGAAGAGCAAGCACAACAAGCAAATGCACCAGAAACCAGGATTGGAGAATATGAGCTTGAGGTCGCTGAAATGGAACTTCTCATCATCGTCAGACTCGGTAGACTCTTCAACATGTTTCTCGCTCTCTCCCTTAGCCTCAGCAATACTGCGGTCAAGCTTCTTGTCCATGACCGTATAAACTATAAAGGCAAGGAAACCAATGATAAGCAATACGGTGCCAAGCAACACAGGAGCACCTACCTTGCCGCCAAAGGCCTTGGCAATGGGCAGGGAGCACATCATTGCCGCTGCCGTGCCAAGACGGGCAAGAGCGACCTGAATGCCCATGGCAAGAGCAAGCTCATGGCCAGTGAACCACTTAGTGATAATCTTAGAAACCGTGATACCACAAATCTCGCAACCCATGCCGAATATGGAGAAACCAAGGGAGGCTATGGCTGCCGACAATGGCAAGTTGCCCTTGAAGATAATGATATTCAGATAAATGCTGTCGCCACCAAAGTCGTGACTGACACCAAAATACTTTATGCACACGCCAATCACCATCAACGCGCAAGCCAAGACACCAGTGAAGCGAATGCCCATCTTGTCGAGGATGATACCGCCAAAGAAGAGCATGAGCAGGAAGACGTTGATAAGGCCATAACTTCCTGAGAAGAAGCCGTAGTCGTCTGACGACCAGCCTAATCCCCCTGCGGCAAGAGGCTTGGTCAAAAGTACTTCAAGGGGCGACATCACGTCTGTGATGAAGTAGCCCATCATCATAGTAAAGGCGACTATGAAAAGGGCCGTCCAGCGTGCGCCTTTACTGTCGCTAAGAATCTGTTGTAATTTCTCAACCATAATATAACTTTTATTTTTCTTATAATAACATTTCATTTTGCGGCGCGGACGGCAACAAAAGCCGGCCCACACCGCAAAGCCTAATATTGCGTTAGTTTATTTCTTCAGCCAGCGATCGAGCCAGTTGAAGAACGTGCGCTGCCAAAGTATTCCGTTTTGTGGTTTCAGCACCCAGTGGTTCTCATCAGGGAAGATAAGGAGCTCAGCAGGTATGCCACGCATGCGCGCGGCGTTGAATGCTCCAAAGCCCTGGTTTGCGTTGATGCGATAGTCCTTCTCACCATGTATGCAGAGGATAGGCGCATCCCACTTATCCACAAAGCGGTGAGGACTGTTCTCGTATGTGCGCTTCGCGGCTTCCGTCGCGTCCTTGTTCCAATAAGCGTCGTCATACTCCCAGTTGCTGAACCAAGCCTCCTCCGTGTCGGTATACATCGACTCAAGGTTGAAAGCACCGTCATGAGCAATGAAACACTTAAAACGCTTGTCGTGATGTCCTGCAAGATAATAGACAGAGAAGCCACCGAAGCTGGCACCCACGGCACCCATCCTGTCCTTGTCGACATAAGGCAGGTTGTTGGCGGCATCGTCAATAGCCGAAAGATAGTCGCGCATGCACTGGCCTGTCCAGTCCTGTGACACCTCCTCGTTCCATGCCGAGCCGAAACCAGGAAGACCACGACGGTTTGGCGCCACTATGATATAACCATGAGCAGCCATTATGCTGAAGTTCCATCTGTATGACCAGAACTGGGAGACTGGGCTTTGAGGCCCACCCTCACAATACAACAATGTGGGATATTTCTTCGTTGAATCAAAATGCGGTGGAAGGATAATCCAAACAAGCTCTTGCTTGCCATCGGTCGTTGTCACCCAGCGCTGTTGTATTGTTGGCAACGCCAACTGATCATAAATCTGCTTGTTCTCCTCCGTAATACGCGCGAGCGTTGCCGACTTTGCCTTCTTGCCATTTGGTGTCAACACATACAGATCGTCAGGATGCGTCATGGAATGTTTAGTCACCAACAACGACTTGTCTTTCATGCCGGTGCCAATCATCTGAAGAGAACCATAATCGGCCCACTCGTCCTTGCTGATTTGCATCACGTTGCCTTCCAGGTTTGTCTGATAGACATTCTCAGTAGCATGCCAGCAACCAGTGAAATAAATGGTCTTGCTGTCGTTTGACCAAACAAAAGCGTCGACATTGGAATCGAAGCTCTCTGTGACATACTGCTTCTTGCCTGTTGACAGGTTCATTACGCACAGGCGGTTGCGATCGCTCTCGTATCCATCGCGCGCCATACTCTGCCATGCGATGTATTGACCATCGGGAGAGAACTGAGGATTCACGTCATAGCCAACCTGCATATCACCTTTTTGATGGTTTACAGCCTGGTCGCGCATGCTCTTAGTCGGGTCAATCTTGGGTTCCTTATACCCCTCCGGCTTACACAAATTACGCGTGGTCTTCGCTGACACATTATATAAATAGATATCAGCGTCGGTAGACACGGCATAATCAACACCAGTCTTCTTGCGACAAGTATAAGCTATGTTCTTGGAATCCTTGCTCCAGTCGAGTTGTTCTATTCCGCCAAACGGAGCCATCGGACACTCATACGGCTCGCCTTTTAAGATGTCTTCACCTTCGTCAACCTTGTCGCCATTGACATTGGCGACGAAAGGATGCGCCACGCTCTCTACGTAGTGATCCCAATGACGATAGTTGAGGTCGGTGACGACCCTACCAGTGGCCAGAGGAAGGTCTTCCGGATTTTTCTTGATGGACTCATGGTAAGGCAAGCTCTTTATAAGGATGACCTTACTTCCATCCGGAGAGAACTTATAGCCCTCGATGTCAATCTTAGAATCGCTGAGCTTGGCACGCTCTGTGCCGTCAGCATTCATCTTCCAAAGCTGACCATCTCGCAAGAAAGCTATCTTCTTGCCACCTTCTATCCAAGAAGGATCACTCTCACTTTTCTGGCTTGAAGTCAAAAGTACAGGCTTGACGATGGCCTTGCCTGCCTTAGTTGATTGAATGTAAAGAACCGTGTGGCTTTTGTTCTCCTTTACACTGTAATAACTCACCTGATACACCACCTGCTTACCGTCAGGCGAGACCGCTGCCGTACCTATTCTGCCCATAGCCCACAAGGCCTCGGGAGACATCAAGTCGGACTTCAGCGTAATACTGCTCTTTCCAATCATGGTTGTAGCGTCTATCTTAGGCGTTCCAAGAAGCATGGCGCCTAAAACCAAAGCTATAGTTTTGTTCATTATTTATAAAATTATCTGAGATATTATTAAACAGTATAGGGAGGCTCAAACAGGCCTCCCTAACATTAAATAAAAAATGGTCTACCGTTTACGATTCTGTTGTTGTTTCATCTGCTCTTGCTGCATCTGCTGCAAAGCCTGCATACGTGCAGCGAGACCGCTCATTTTCTTCGGATTGTCCTTGTTTTCCTTGTAGCGACGCTCCAAGATAGCCAAAAGTTTTTCATCGTCGGTTGTCTTGCGGAGCACGAACATGATAATCGCAGAGAAAAGAAGCGATATGAAATAATAGAAGTTAAGACCTGCCGAATAGTCGTTGAAGATGAAGAAGAACATCAATGGCATTAAGTACATCATCCATTGCATTGTCTTCATCTGTTCAGCCTGCTGTCCTACCATTTGATCCTTTTGCAGCTGCATCGTAAACCATGAGTAAATGAGCTGTGCGGCAACGAATAGCACACATGTCAACGACAGATGGTCACCAATTACGGGCAAGGTCCTGCCCCACTCAATTATCGGGTCAAATGTTGAGAGATCGTTGATCCAAAGGAAGCTCTCGCCACGCAACTGTATTGCGTTTGGCACGAAGTTGAACATGGCGATCCAGATAGGCATCTGGATAAGCATCGGCAGGCAGCCACTGAGTGGCGACACGCCATACTTGGCGTATTCAGCCATCATCGCCTGCTGTTTCTGCATGGCATCTTCAGGCTTGTTGTATTGCTTTGTAGCCTCGTCGAGCTTCGGTTTCAGCACGCGCATCTTCGCTGAAGACATGTAGCTCTTCTTCACCATTGGATAAGTGATGGCTTTCAAGAGGAGAGTGATGAGAATCAACACTATACCCATGTTGAAGCCCCACGATGTAAGCCATGTGAACACAGGCATCGTGAACCAGCGGTTTATGATACGGAAGAGTGGCCAGCCAAGGTAGACAAGCCTTTCCATCTCGAGATCCTTGTCGAAAGAGCTCTCCTTCTCCACGTTCTTCAAGGTATAGAAGTCGTTGGGGCCATAATAGAACTCCAACTCCGTGGCTTTCTTTCCACTTGGGTCGAAAGCGGTCTTCATGTTGGCCTTGAAATCTTTAAGGTAGCGCACCTTCCAGTTGTCTTGCGACTCCTTGTTATATACAGTGCTCTCAAGGTCGGCGCCCTTTTCGAAGCCATCCTTGGAAATAATCACCGTAGAGAAGAACTGGTTCTTGAAGGCCACCCAGTCCATACGTTCGTCCACAGTCTCTTGCTTCGACGAAGCCTCGCTGAGGTAGTCTGTGCCACCATCCGTGTTTTTCCAGTCGAGACGCGCGTAGCGGTTCTCAAAATTGAACCCCCTCTCCTGCTGCCTGACCGTCTCATGCCAATTCACGTTTATGCGTGAGGCGTTAGGGTCAAACAAACCGCTCATTCCCGTCGCCTTGATGTCGAGGTGCAGCATATAGTTCTTGCCCAAGCGATAGTTGAACACGAGCGTTTTTCCCTGTCCTGCATCAGCAGTAAGCGTCACGGTAGAGTCGGTGACGGCCGAAGGAGTGAAGTAAAGGTCAGCGGTGCTGATGTTCAACTCCTTAGCCACAAGCGTGTAGTTGAGCGACTGACGCTGACCCTCAAAAAGCGTCACGCCATTCTCATCGTCATGCTTCCCGCTCCTGTCAGCCATATTGTGACCCACGAATTGCTTTGAGCCTTTCTGGTTTTTCAGATATGCCTTCACAACCGTCGCACCCTTTGTTGAAAGCGTAAGGGCCACCTTGTTGTTACTCAAGACAACATTCTTGGCCTTTCCAACAAGAGCCTTATGAAAGAGGGCGGTCGTGTCCTCCGCCACTTTCTGTTTTAAGGCCTGGCGCTGCTTGTATTCAGCTGCTTTCACGGCTTTCTCAGCCTTTGCACGATTTGCCTGCTCTGTGGAGTCCTTGACAAACGCCGCACGCTGCTCTTGCTCCGATGGCTGCGAATAGATGCTGAAGCCAATGAGCACGGCGGCGATAAGTACAAATCCTATTATTGAATTTTTGTCCATTTATTTCTCTTGATTTTCAATAGCTGTCTTCACAAAGTCGAGGAAGAGAGGATGCGGATGCAGCACCGTAGACTGGTACTCTGGGTGGAATTGCGTACCGATGTACCATTTGAGAGACGGAATCTCTACTATCTCAACCAAGTCGCTCTCCGGGTTGCGTCCCACGCACATCATGCCATTGCGCTCAAACTCCTTCTCAAAGTCGTTGTTGAACTCATAACGATGACGGTGACGTTCCTGTATGTGCTCCTTATTATATATATTGAACACGCGCGAGCCTTGCTTCAAGTCACACTCGTATGCGCCAAGACGCATGGTGCCACCCATGTTGGTGATGTTCTTCTGCTCCTCCATGATGTCAATGACATTATGTGGGGTCTTCTCGTCCATTTCACGGCTGTTGGCGTCCTTGTATCCCAGCACGTTCCTCGCGAACTCAATGACCATCATCTGCATGCCAAGGCAGATGCCAAAGGTTGGTATGTCGTGCTCACGGCAATATTTCGCGGCAACGATCTTGCCTTCTATGCCACGCTGTCCGAATCCAGGACAAATCACGATACCATCCTGCCCTTTCACCTTCTCGGCCACGTTCTCAGGAGTGAGATACTCCGAGTTGATAAACGTGATGACGGTCTTGTGGTCGTTGTATGTCCCTGCTTGCGAGAGGCTCTCGCGAATGCTCTTGTAGGCGTCCTGCAAGTCGTACTTGCCCACGAGACCGATATGCACTTCTTTCGTAGCCTTATTCCTGCGCTCAAGGAAAGTCCTCCACGGGCCAAGAGCCGGTGTCTCGCCCACGGGCTCACCCACCTTGCGCAAGATGGCCGCGTCAAGGCCTTGGCTTTGCATGTTCACCGGCACCTCATAGATGCTTGGCAAATCCTCGCTCTGCACCACGCAGTCGAGATCAACGTTACAGAATGCCGCCACCTTCTTGCGGATGCCATCCTCAAGATGCTTCTCCGTGCGCAGCACGAGGATGTCGGGCTGTATGCCAACACTCTGCAACTCCTTCACGCTGTGTTGTGTCGGTTTGGTCTTCAACTCGCCAGCGGCCTTTAGGTAAGGAATGTAGGTAAGGTGGATATTCACCGCATTCTTGCCCAGTTCCCATTTCATCTGACGGATGGCCTCAAGGAACGGCGCGCTCTCAATGTCGCCTATGGTTCCGCCAATCTCGGTGATGACAAAGTCGTAATGATATTTCGTGCCGAGCAGCTTGATGTTGCGCTTGATCTCGTCAGTGATATGCGGCACCACCTGGATGGTCTTACCGAGATAGTCGCCACGGCGCTCCTTGTCGATTACCGACTTGTAGATGCGGCCTGTGGTCATGGAATTGGCCTTGGTGGTCTTGATGTCCGTGAAACGCTCGTAGTGACCAAGGTCGAGATCGGTCTCCATGCCATCGACGGTGACGTAACACTCTCCATGCTCATAAGGATTGAGCGTGCCGGGGTCGATGTTGATATAAGGATCAAACTTCTGGATAGTGATGTTGTAGCCCCTTGCCTGAAGGAGCTTTCCTATAGACGATGATATAATTCCTTTTCCCAAAGAGGAAACCACACCGCCCGTGACGAAAATGTACTTTGTTTCTGCCACAATCTTGAGGATTAATAATGATAATAAAAATTTTGTTGCAAAGATACTGCTATTTTGCGAGATAAGCAACAAATCATTTTAGTATTTTCCTTTTGTATTTCGTTTCACATTTACTACCTTTGCATCAAATTATTGTTCATCCTGCTTTATGTCACTCAAAAGGCTCAACATATTTCCCGGCAATCATCAGCATGTCTGGCAAGCGACATTGTTTTTTCTCCTTGTCTTGACATTGATTCCTTCGCTGGCCCCGGCCTCTAACCAGCGCCGCTTTCGCGTTTACACAAATGACGGCGCGTCAAAGTTCCTGCACAAATATGCCGATTCTTTGATTATTTTCCGCGACTCACTGTATCGCGACTCCGTTCACGCCGCGTCCATGAAACCCATGGAGACGGCACCATACTTCTTGCCGTTCACGTTCTATGAAAACGTGGCGGGCAACGCCCTTTCCATTGACAAGAAGCTTAGCGACACCGACAGCACGCTGCTCGCCTTTTATCTCAATCACCCAGAGCTGGTCATCAACACGCAGCGACGCCTTGAGACAACCGGACCCGTGATAAAGCCAAAGACCATAAAGGAAAGCCCTACGGAGATTATAGAAAAGACTCTTCCACAAGAGCCTGACAGACAACCCATTGACCTCGTGGTATTCAAGCCTAACTTCTGGAACTTCGGAGGCGACTACTACTTGCAGTTCATGCAAAACTATCTCTCTGGCAACTGGTATCAGGGAGGAGAGAGCAACTACTCCATGATGGGTTCGGTCACCCTGTCTGCCAACTACAACAACAAGCAGAAGGTGAAATGGGACAACAAGCTGGAGATGAAGTTTGGCATGCAAACCTCAAAGAGCGACTCCATACACAGCGTCAAGCCCACGGAAGACATGCTGCGATATACCGGCAAGCTCGGCCTGCAAGCCGCAAGCAAATGGTACTACACATTCCAGCTCATTGCCCAAACACAGTGGGCACGTCATTACGCCTCCAACAGCAAGACGGTAAAGTCGGACTTGTTTTCACCTCTCAACGTCAACCTGTCTGTCGGTATGGACTATAGCGTCAACTGGCTCAAAGGCCGGCTAAAAGGAAGTTTCCACTTAGCACCGTTCGCCTACAACTTCAAATATGTCGGCCGACTCGCGCTCTCCAGAAACAACGGCATAGACAGCGGACACCACTCGCTGCACGACTTCGGTTCGCAGACCACCATTGACCTGACTTGGAAGTTTTCCGATAACATCTCTTGGAAGACACGGCTCTATGGCTACACCACTTACAAGCGCATGGAAGCGGAATGGGAAAACACGTTCTCTTTCCAGTTCAACCGCTATCTCGCCACAAAGATATTCCTCTACCCGAGGTTTGACGACGGTCGCACACGCGACAGCAAGCTTGGCTATTGGATGTTCCGCGAATACTTCTCGGTAGGCTTTTCTTACAGCATCTAACCCGTCGGGCTGGAGAAGACTCCCATCGCGACAATCGCGATTGAGGCTCATTAGCGATTGGGATACATGGCGATAGTGGCACTTACAGCTTGGTCATGTGATATCCCAACGCCTTCAGCTCGATAGCCGCGCCCATGAGATACATTTGGTGCAGGGCGGCGACAAAGCCACGAAAGGCTTCCTCGGAACCCGGCTGCAGGTTTTGATGGACGAGCAGGTTATATGTGCGCGACGCGCATTCTGCGACCACCGCTGAGAGCGACTTGCTATCGGCCTCGTCGAGCAAGAGCACTTTCCCGCAGATATAATCGTCCATGTGGTCGAAGTCGATGCTGTCGCGCAGATACTTATACAAGTCTTCCACTTTGCTGTACAGTTCCCAATCCTCGTCCCAATACTTGGCGATGGCAATTCCCACGAACATTATCCATCCCAATGACACCGTGGGATACTCGCTAAACTCTCTGATCGCGTCTGGCATATAACTCTCACCCACCTTTGGCCAAAGCGCCTCTATGTCTGGAGCCTCTGGCAAACGCTCATCCACCCGCTTTATATAAGTGAGATACTGGTGCAGGTCTTTCTTGAATATTTCCTCTACATTCCTTTTGTTTGTTTCCATCATTTTTTTTAATTCTATTACGCAATTGTATTCTCTGTCTTGCCAAACTGACTTGTAAATGTAATGCTTTTCCCTTACATCATCTTCAATGCCGACGATTTATTAAAGAGATTTAAGACTTTATCAATCCCATTTTCAAGTTATACCCTGGTTTCGGCTTTATTCCACAACCAGGAAACCACTAAAACGACTGGGTGTTCTCTCACAAGCACAATTAGTAAGCGCACAAGACACCATATCCTTTGGCACGGCACCATGCGTCCACGTAGAATTGTAAAATATTATTGCCAAAATTTAACACTTGGAAACAGGTGCTTTTAGAGCGGAAAAAGGGTAGCCTTTCGCCCTTCGACAATACCTTCGGCCGGTTTTCTGCCAAAAATTTTTGCCGTTTCAGTGAAATCGCGTTGCCGTTACACTGTAATGGCGACGCGATTTCACTGAAACGGCAACGCGATTACACCGTAACGGCGATGCGATTACACTGTAACGGCGACGCAAAATCAGCGTATCGGCAACGTCTGTAAACCGTAAAATTCACAACCACTTAATAATCAAGGTTTTACGAAGACATCCCATAATCGCGTCATTTCCAGCCAAGAGACAACTTGGTTGAAAAAAATCGATTCTCAGACGACCATTCGTAAAATATTTTCACATTATATAGGCCAGTACTTCCTTCGGTTCCCACATTATCGAGGGACTGAAATGTTACGGCCCACAAAAGATGTTCGGCTATTATATAACCATATTATATAACAATGTGTAATAAACATAATGTGTATGGAGACAGCTTATCTAAAAAAAGCGCGGATTACAAAGATTAGGATTGGACCATCCAAAGCGCGCTGGGCGGCCACGATGGCCGCCACCTACCCATCGCAAGGCTCTTTTCACGACCGAAATAAAAAAACGCTGTTAGCTTTTGCTTGGCTCACAGATTATTATTAATTTTGCACAAAATATCAATCATTCAAAATGAAAATATCATATAAGTGGCTTAAGGAATACGTTGATTTTGACCTTACCCCCCAAGAGACAGCCGACGCGCTGACATCCACGGGTCTTGAAGTGGACGCGCTCGATGAAGTGGAAGCTATCAAAGGCGGACTGAAAGGCCTGTTTGTTGGCAAGGTGCTCACATGCGAGGCCCACCCCAACAGCGATCACCTACACGTAACCACGGTAGACCTTGGCAAGGGCGAGCCACAACAAATAGTATGCGGCGCGCCCAACGTGGCGGCAGGACAGAAAGTGATAGTGGCCGACCTGGGCTGCAAGCTATACGATGGCGACAAAGAGTTCGTGATAAAGAAAAGCCGCCTGCGCGGTGTCGACTCTTTCGGCATGATATGCGCTGAAGACGAGATTGGCGTGGGCACCGACCACAATGGCATCATCGTGCTGCCCGAAGAGGCGGTCGTGGGCACGCCAGCGGCTGAATACTACCACCTCGACAGCGACTGGGTGATAGACATCGACATCACGGCCAATCGCGCCGACGCCCTCTCCCACTACGGCGTGGCACGCGACCTCTACGCCTGGCTCACGCAGCGCGGCTACAAGACAAGCCTGCACAGGCCCGACTGCTCTAAGTTTCATGTCGACAACGAGCTCATGCCAATCGACGTGGAAATAGACAACACGGAGGCATGCAAGCGATATGCCTGCCTGAGCGTCACCGACTGCGAAGTGAAGGAAAGCCCGAAGTGGATGCAAGAAAGGCTCAACGCGATAGGCCTCAGACCGATAAACAACATAGTGGACATAACCAACTATATCATGATGGCCTATGGGCAGCCAATGCACTGCTTCGACGCCGACAAGGTGACAGGCCACAAGATAGTGGTACGCACGCAACCAGAGGGCACCAAGTTCGTGACGCTCGACGGCGTGGAGCACATACTTGGGGAGCACGACCTCAGCATCTGCAATGCCGAGGAGCCCATGTGCATAGCCGGCATATTCGGCGGAAAGGGTTCCGGAACATATGAGACGACGCGAAACGTGGTTCTCGAATCGGCCTACTTCCACCCGACATGGATTCGCAAGAGCGCGCGCCACCACGGATTGTCGACCGACGCAAGCTTCCGCTTCGAGCGTGGCATCGACCCTAACGGCACTATATACGCACTCAAGCAGGCTGCCATCCTCTGTCAGGAGCTGGCAGGCGGCAAGGTGTCGATGCAGATAAAAGACGTGTATCCACAATCACTTCCAAACTTCGACGTGCGCCTCAACTATGAGTATTGCGACCGATTGATAGGCAAGAAGCTCGGCGCCGACACCATCAAGAGCATCGTGACGAGCCTTGAGATGAAGATAAACAAGGAAGACGCCGAAGGCCTCGACCTCACGGTGCCGGCATATCGCGTGGACGTGAAGCGCCCGTGCGACGTGGTGGAAGACATCCTGCGCATCTACGGATACAACAACGTGGAGATACCCACACAGCTCAAGTCGTCGCTCACCACAGAGAACGAGGAAGACAAGGAGCACAAGCTGGAGAACATTGTCTCTGAGCAGCTTGTGGGATGTGGCTTCAACGAGATATTGAACAACTCGCTCACCAAGGAGGCCTACTACAACCACGACGAGCTGAACAGCTACCGTTGGGCAAACACGGTGAAGATAATGAACCCTCTGTCCACCGACTTGGGCGTGATGCGCCAGACACTGGTCTTCGGAGGATTGGAGTCGCTCGCGCGCAACATCAACCGCAAACGCGAGAACCTGCGCTTCTTCGAGGTGGGCAACGTGTACCACTACGACCCAGAGAAAGACGACCACGACGCGCCTATCAAGGCTTACACGCAGCAATACCATTTGGCATTGTGGCTCACGGGCAAGCGCGTGGAAGGCTCATGGGCACACGCCGACGAGGAGACTTCTTTCTATGAGCTGAAGGCTTACGTGCTCAACATCCTGCGAAGGGCCGGACTGAAACAGGGTGTCGCCGTGGAAGAGAAGACCACAAACAACTTGTTCGCATACGGTCTGACACTCAAGACACGCCAAGGCGTGAAGCTTGCCGAATACGGTAAGCTCGCTAAGAAAGTGGCACACAGTTGCGACGTGGAGAAAGACGTGTTCTATGCCGAACTCAACTGGACGGCCATCGTCAAGGCCACGAAGAAGAACAAGGTGGAGTTTAAGGAGCTTTCCAAATACCCATCAGTGAGCCGTGACCTCGCCCTGCTCGTCGACGACAACGTGGAGTTCACGCAAATAGAGCAGTTAGCGCGCAAGACGGAGAAGAAGCTCTTGCGTCAGGTCACGCTGTTCGATGTCTACCAAGGCAAGAACCTGCCGGCCGGAAAGAAGAGCTACGCTGTCAACTTCGTGTTCGAGGACGAGGAGAAGACCCTGTCCGAGAAGCAGATAGAGGCCATGATGCAGAAGCTTATCACAAATCTTACAAAGCAACTGGGCTCCGAACTGAGATAAAGAGAGGCATTGCAGAAGGATAGGCACAAGATGCCTGACATGCTAAAAAGGAAAAACAAAAGAAAAACAAAAATACACCAAACCAATGGGAAGAGCATTTGAATACCGTAAGGCTACAAAGCTGAAGAGATGGGGCCACATGGCTCGCACGTTTACGAAATTGGGCAAAGAGATTGCCATAGCCGTGAAAGCTGGTGGTCCTGAGCCAGAGAACAACCCACGCCTGCGTGCCATCATCGCCACTTGCAAGCGCGAGAACATGCCTAAGGACAATATCCAGCGCGCCATAAAGAACGCCATGGGTAAAGACCAGTCCGACTATAAGGAGGTGACTTACGAGGGATATGGACCTCACGGAGTGGCCATCATCGTTGACACGCTCACCGACAACACCACCCGCACCGTGGCAGACGTAAGGTCGGTCTTCAACAAGTTTAGCGGAAACCTTGGCACCACAGGTTCCCTGTCGTTCCTGTTCGACCACAAGGCCGTGTTCTCGTTCAAGCCGAAAGAGGACACAGAGATGGACGACCTCATTCTCGAACTCATCGACTTCGGAGTGGAAGACGAGTTCGACACAGATGAGGAGTCGGGAGAAATCACGATCTACGGCGCACCGACAAGCTTCGGAGACATACAGAAGTATCTTGAGGACAACGGATTCGAGATAACATCTGCCGAGTTCACTTATATTCCAAACGACCTGACCGACATACCAGCCGACCAGCGTGAGACCATCGAGAAGATGGTTGAGAAGCTTGAGGACTTCGACGACGTGCAAAACGTTTACACCAACCTCAAGCCTGCCGACGAGCCAGCAGAAGAATAAGCAACACTCGCTAAGCCGAGAACAAAAGCTATTGAGAATAAGAAATGGTCACGTCAATGTGCTTTCACATGGATGTGACCCTTTTTGCAAACCTAAACTAAAACACATTTATGAAGAATATCCTATTGCTACTCTTTCTGCTTTTGCCCATCGCTTCTTTCGCCGAAGAAACAGCAGACGACATGACCACTATCTTCGA
>JALEJI010000001.1 GCA_022769825.1 Prevotella sp.
TAAATTGTACCTTTGACATATTAGAAATTTCTTTCCATAAAGGTACAAAAAAATTATGGAATAGCAAAGCCCGAGCTTGTGAAAGTTCGGGCTTTGTGATATTTTAAAAGAGGGTGTGAATTTTGACACACCCCCTTTGTGAGTTTTTGGGTGTTTTGACACACCCTCTTTTTTTCTGTCCATCCCATACTCCTGTCTCCTATGCGTCATTTGCTGAACGCGTCGAGCTTGCTTAGGCCTCTCAACTTTGAGACATGACATATCAGGGTGCACGCTATGCCTATCAGGACATAGGCGCACCCTGTTTCCGTCGCGTTAATAGTTATGCCTTCCACGCTCGCGCCGGGGAGGGCGGCGATGTGGGTCACGGCCGTTATCAGCAGTGCGGAACAGCGGCCAAGCACGATGAGCAACAGGTGGTTGACCACGGGCAGAAACGACGTCAGGAGGACGGCCAGGGCACAATAGATGATGACTGTGGCGCATGGCATCACCACGAGGTTGGTCAAGAGAAAACAGCAAGAGAAACGTCCGAAATAGTAAGCCACCAAAGGTGCCGTGCCAACCTGCGCCGCCAGCGACACCGCCACCGTCGACCAGATGGCCTTCAGCAACATGTCAACGCCGCTAAGGCCTGTTAGCCGGCCGTCCTTGGGCAGCAAATGGCTTATGGGCCGATAGAGAGTCACGATGGACAGCACGGCAAGGAAAGACAACTGGAACCCCAAGTCCCACACGCACATGGGGTCGGCCACAATCAGGCTGATGGCAGCCAGGCAGAGCGTGTTGACTGATATGTTCTCCCTTCCGCCGACCATGCAAAGCGAGTGGATAGACAGCATTATGGCTGAGCGCACGATGCTGGGCGTCATGCCCACGAGCAGCACGTAAAGCCACAGCGCGAGCACGACCACGGCCTGCGTGAGCCATCCATGCTTGCGTCGCCTTCCCAGGAGCAAGGTCAGGATGCAGTAGATTATGCCGAGATGCAATCCGGAGAGAGCCAGTACGTGTGAAGCCCCCGACACGGAAAAGGCGTCTTTCATGTCGCGGTCAATGCCTTGCTTGTGGCCCAGCACCATCGCCGCCACGACGGCCGACTGTTGCCGCGCGTCGTTGCCAAGGTTGAGCTGTGCCACGAGCCTTTGCCTTATGCCCATGGCCTTGAGCCGCAGACGCTCCATCGTGGTCATCGGTTTTAGGCTGACCTTCGCCGTTCGCCATTCGGTGACATACACGAAAGTGCTCGCGCGAAAGCCGTGGCAGCTGAGCCAGCGCGCGTAGTCGAAGTTGCTCTTGCGGTAGTTTCTGAGAGGCTCCATGGCCGACCTCGCCTCTATGCCGCTTCCCAACCTTATGCGTCTCCAGTCGCCGGTGATGGTGTCGCGCAGGATGTGCGCCTTCACGTTTACGGCCTTGTCAAGCTGCCGCCCTTCTATCGACACAAGCGCGAGGTCGCAAACCAGCGTCTTGCCCCTGACTTGTGGCTCGGCGGTCACCACGGCCTCATAGCTCATCTGGCAATCTTCGCGGAAAGGAAAAGCCGCTTGGCGTTGGGCCCTGTCTGCCAAGGCCATGCCGGCAAGGAAGACTGCGATGAGCAGCAGCCGACTTTGCGCGTAGGGCTTGCGCCTCAACAACGCCTCAACGCAGAGGCATGAAGCCATCAGCGATAGCCAAATGAGCATAGACCATGATGGTAGGATGGGCAAGAAACGAAAAAGCCCATCCCCGACCACAATCCCCAGCAACAACGTCGCGGCCACTGGCAGCAACGGTTGGGTCTGGATATAGTCGGAGATGGACACGGCCTTATCTAACTCTGGCTAATGATAAGTCACGCCTTAGTGCGTTTTTATAGTTCTATGGGCTCGTAGGGCAGGTTCCACACGTCAGCCACGGCCTTGAAAGTCACCTTGCCGTCCACGATGTTCAGGCCCTTGCGCAGGGCCTCGTCGTCCTTGCAGGCTTGCCGCCAGCCCTTGTCGGCCAATGCCACGGCATACTTCAGCGTGGCGTTGGTCAGTGCCATGGTCGAAGTGTTGGGCACGGCTCCGGGGATGTTGGCCACGCAATAGTGCACTATGCCGTCGACCTCGTAGACCGGGTCGCTGTGTGTCGTCGGGTGGGATGTCTCGAAGCAGCCGCCTTGGTCAATCGCCACGTCCACGAGCACGGTGCCCTTCTCCATCAGGCCGAGCATCTCGCGCGTGATGAGATGCGGAGTCTTGTCGCCAGGCACGAGCACAGAGCCTATCACGATGTCCACGTCGGGCAGTTCCTTGCGTATGTTGTGCTCGGTGGAATAGAGAGCGTGCACGTTGGCAGGCAGCTCATTCTCCAGTTGGCGCAGCCTGGGCAGCGAGATGTCGGTTATCGTGACGTCGGCACCCATTCCCGCCGCCATCCTCGCGGCCGCCTCGCCCACGGTGCCGCCACCGAGCACCAGCACCTTCGTAGGCTTCACGCCAGGCACGCCGCTAATGAGCTTGCCCTTGCCGCCCTTGGTCTTCTGCAGGTAGAACGCGCCGTTGAGGGCGGCCATGCGGCCGGCCACCTCACTCATGGGTATGAGCAGCGGCAAGGAGCGGTCTGCCTTTTGCACCGTCTCGTAGGCAAGGCAAACGCCACCGCTCTTTATCATCGCATCGGTAAGAGGCTTGTCGCAAGCGAAATGGAAATAGGTGAAAACCAACTGCCCTTTCCTTATCAGGTCATATTCCGGCTCGATGGGCTCCTTTACCTTCACTATCATTTCCGACTGGGCGTAGACATCCTTGATGTCGGGCAGAATCTCGGCGCCCACCTTCTCGTATTCCTCGTCGCTGAAGCCACTGTTCTCGCCAGCCGTATGCTGCACGTAGACCGTGTGGCCATGTTTTGTCAACTCGGCAACGCCCGCTGGAGTCATGCCAACGCGGTTCTCGTTGTTCTTCATCTCTTTTGGTATTCCTATCCTCATAGCGCAAGAATTTTGTAAAAAGATTAACGATTTGTTTAATTGGTTTTCGGCTGCAAAGATAGTGCAAATCAAACGCAGAAAATCAAGCTTGCTTGAATTTTAGCTGAGATGCAGCTTATCTTATACAAAAATAGGTAAAAAATGAATACGCTGTTTTTTGCGCGACGATAATTTAACATTATTTTTCGCATCCTTGCCGATAGTACCAAAAAATCATCACGGCTTGGTACGGCGAGTACCACACCGTGGTATTAAGAGTACCACACCGTGGTATTGAGAGTACCACGCCGTGGTATTGAGAGTACCGCACCGTGGTAGCGTTATGTATTCTTCGTTCTTTTCAAAGAAATGGGGTGTGCAATGGCGGCTTAAAGCGCTTGAGTATGAGCGGTTAGTATTTTAGCTTTTATAAAATTGTTAACATTTTGCCAACATGTGTACAGAAACACGGTTTTGGGTGTACAGTATGTGTATCGTTATGTAAGTATGTGTTTATCCATGTTCTTGCATATTGCTATGTCACAAAAATACTAACCCCTTCCCTATATAGACCTAATAATTAACAGCTTAGAAAACTTAGACTATCCATCTCGCTCGCATGGAACAAAATAGGGAAGCCCTATTCGGACTTCCCTAAAAATACATTTGGCGGAAGGTCTTCTTCATGCCTGCTGCCGCTTCTTCCGAGGAATCGCTTGAGTTGTCCAGCCAGTTTACGAGTGCTTCGATACCCATGGTGAGGAGCGCGATGGCAGCGCCTACGTCCGTTGCGATCATCAGCCCCCTTATGGCCGTCTTGTAAATCGTGGTGCTGACGGCGGCGGCCAAAGCTCCCTTGCCCTCGAGCTGCTCGGCCACGGCCATCTCTACGGTGGCTATGCGGGCAGCGGCAAGGACACTCTTCAAGCCGGAGACTACCACACGGAAAGAACTCGTGGCGAGTGTGACAAGACCAAGGCGGCCAACAAGTCCTCTAAGAGCACTGCTCGCCGTCCCAATAGCCGTTACCGCCATGCCTATCTGACCAATACTCGCAATGTAAGACTGATATTCACTGAAGAAGCGGCCGACCTTTACCTGCAATCCGCCAAAGGTGTTGGCAAGCTGCTTGGCTTTACCGGCATCTGTCTTGGCCATCTCTGCGTTCATGTTGCCTACATTGTCCGTGATGGCTTCCGCAATGGCCTTGGCACGCTCGCTCTCGTTGCCGTACTTGATCATCTCGGCCTGCGAATCCGACAGGGTGATGCCGACCCGTCGCATGGCCGTAGCGTTGCCCATCAATGCCTTGCCCATGAGGTTGGCAATGCCTACCGCATCCTCGCCCGTAGCGCCGAGGCCACGCTGCTGGACAACGAGGTTGTTCATGGCGGGCAACAGCGTCAGCAGAGTGCTGCGCTGACTCGCGAAAGTGGCCAGCTGCTGCAAACCGCTTCTTTGTACCGTACCGCCCACAACGCCAAGTTTCGTCTGGGCAGATATGGCCTTGTTCACCGCTTCCGTGTCAGCTTCCGTGGCGTGCATGCGCTGACGCATCACGGTCGTCAGCTTGGTCTGCGCCTCCGTTGCCGCATTGCTCTTGGCGATGAACGGCTGCATGGCACCGGTAAGCTGTTGAAGGCCATTGTATAGGTTGTTGTAGATAGTTGACACCGCACTCCATTTTATCATGGCCTGACGGCTCTGCTCAGCCTTGCTTGGAATGGTGCCCAAGGCCTTACCAAGCTCCTGAACGCCTTGCTTGCACTGTACAACGACATCCTTGCCGTTGACCGATAAATTTATGTTAAACTTTACGTCCTTTGACATCGTTGTATCGCTTTAATGTTTATTTTTGCCAATAGATAAAACCAAAACAAG
>JALEJI010000044.1 GCA_022769825.1 Prevotella sp.
GACCATGCTGTGTCGATGGTAAAGGAATGGATGGACAGCGTGCAGCGTGGCAATGCTGTTGTATATATAAACGGTGAAGAAAAGCAACCTATTTCAGTGAAGCATCTTTCAAGCATTGTCAATAGTGTGATATCTCCGACCTTATTCCCGTATGGTCCGGATGCTTGCGAATTGTTGCGCCAAAAGTCACCATCAACATTCTGGCGTCAGCAGAACTCTAAAGAGATAGTGCGCACGTTCCTCTTTGCCACATCGAAAGACGAGCTGGCGAACATAAGCGCCCAGATGCGCCCCATACAATACCTTGTGCAGGAGTGCCTGGATGACAACATGGAGTGGAAGAGTGACGTGCCGGAGGATCATCCGTTCAAGGTGGTCTACGACAAGGTGCAGAGCATCATAAAGCATGCCGACAAGAGCCTGCCGTTCAACTTTGACGAGAAGTTCTCGGTGTTGCAAAAGCCGCCCTATGGACTCTATAGCAGTTTTGCCCCCATGGCCATGATGGCCTATGCCTTGAAGCCTTGGGCCAACAAGATATTCGACATGCAGGGCAAGCCGCGCGACAAGAACGCGCTGATAGACGATATAGTGTGGCTGTTCAAGGTGTGGGACGACAATAAGTCGAACAGCAAGCTGAACTTCAAGTTCCAGACACCAGAGGAAGGCAAGCTGTGCAAAGACCTCATATCGCTCTTCAAGCTGAACAGCAAGGGCAACGACTATTCGGACGTGACCAGCCTGAAGGATGCCCGCTATGCCATCACGGCGGAGTTTTTGGGCAAGAAAGGCTATCCACTGTGGTCGGTGAAGTATGCCTCGAAAGCCGCGTTTGCCAGAATGCCTGTCATTCCGGTCATCACAAATGAAGAGCGTAAACTGATAGATAACATCGTCACTATTTGCATGGAGCGCGACCTGCGCAATCCGGCTTTGGTGAAGGAAACGATAGACCTCATCTCGGAACTGAGATTTGAGATGAGAAACATCCTCAATGTTGACGCCGCTTTCTCTGATGGTTTTAAGAACTATTTGATGCACCTTGACTTCATCAATATAAAAGAAGATGAGGTGGATGACGTAAAACACTTTATCGAGCAGAACCTGCAATCCACAGTGGGCTACTGGACAGAGGAAGAAGTGGAGAAAAAGGCCCTGCAATGGAACTCTGCCAGAAATTCGTCCACAAACGGTCAGCCTGCAACCTATGGCTATCATCGGCAACAAGGCAACGGCATGGCTTCCGAGCCCTCTATCGGTAACACGACACAAACATTCCATACGGATCCTAATGCATTGGTAGAAAAGCGCAGGAGAGCCAAGGAGCGCATCGCAAACATTGGTTCCCTTCGCTATGCCAAGGTGCTTCTGACCAAGCTTTGTGATGAAGGTGGCGAATGGGTGTTGGACAAGATAAACAGCTAAGTCTATGTACAAGGAGTTTGGCTCGTTGGAGGATCTCTACCAAGAGATAGAAACCGATAAAAATTGGACGGGAGCGGAGAGCAGTCTCCGCAACCGCTACCCAATACGTTTTGTGCTGTTTGAGAATTTTGGCGACTTTGGCGAGTTCGTGCAAGTATGCCAGGATCACGATGTGTACGTGCAAAGCATAGAGAAATGGATGAAGGAAGGGCAAGATGACAAACTAATTACCTATTCGCAACTTGCCGCGTTGTTTGAGTCTTACATCAAGAGCCTGCCAGCAAACGATTTCGTCATTGCTCCATTTTCCGAGATAACAAGGTTCTATGACAACATGCGCTATGCCGAGTTTGACTCCTTGCTGAAGACCATACGCCTTATCCAATCACCGGAAGAGGCCCAAAGCGGTCATCAGCGTATATACGTGCCTATCATAGGCATGCAGAGCAAAGTGAGCAAATTCAAGGATGACCCTAATATACATATATGGGAATACCATTCAGGAACAGAATATGACAACTACCATCTTATTCTGACTAACGGAACGACATACGGCGTGAAAGGATTGGAAGAACGATATACGCTGTGTGAAGATTTGCGCCATTGGATTGCCCTTTGGAAAAACGTGGGCGCAAAGATAAAGCCCCAGATTATTTGTACCTCAAAATGCATTTTCGCCAACAGTGACAATGCCCAGCCGGACAATGCGTTCAAATACACGGTTTGCAACAATGCATTTGAATTCTTGACAGAAGGGCTCGGCATAAATTTGGGGAAGCTGAGCCTAAGAGAAGAAGACATGCCCTATTGGGAGGAGCTGGCTTCGTGCATTGACGTAACAGATTTCGATTTCGATGTTTTTGTAAATCAACGGTTCAACACATTAAACCTAAATGACGAGAATGCCTTTGTACAAACATGGTTCGAATATAAAGACACGTTCTCACGCTGGCTGCTGAAAACTTATTTCGTATGGAAATCTGGTGAACGCAGCTACCTTATCAGGGTATTGGAGAATGTAACCTCTCTCAGCACATCGGATTTGTTCTCGCAGATAGCCACCCATATCTTTGACGAGCCTCTTGATGAAGCAAGCATAGGCCAACGCCTGTCATTGCTTAAAGAAGCAAAAAGACAGCATGTGCAGATAAAAAGCCTGGCCGAACAAAAGGTTAAGGCAAAGCTGTCAGCGATGGCTGCCGACCCAGAGCGCGGCCCCTTGTTCGCGATGAAATATATGTCGCCGCTCACTCTGTCGGAACAATGCCTGATGGTGGAATGGGTAGGTCAAGGAAAGGTTGAGAAAAACGACATAAAGAATCTCTTTCCTGAACTGTATGCCTACTTGTTGCCTTCAAGCATAAAGACAGGGAAAGGCAATGGTTGGACAAACGAATATTTCCAGGAGTATTGCCTCTCAAAGGTCGGTAACCAGGAAACAGGAAGCTTGGCAAAGAAGCTGAAGGAGCTTAATGGCTCACAAGTTAGTTTTGAGACATGGCGCGACGGTTTCAAGACCGTTAAGACACTGATGCACAACAGGCAAGACATTAACATTTACTATTGGATAGACGGGCTTGGCGTTGACTGGATTCCGTTCATGACACAAGTCATTGACAAACATAAGGCTGACGGAGTGTTCTTGAATGAGATTTATGTAGCAGCCTCTGAGTTGCCTACCGTGACTTCGGTAAACAAGACCAAGTTGGACGAGTTGGCTAATGGCAAATTAGAGAAAATAGGTGACGTTGACAAATTCGCCCATACACAGAAGACCTATCCGGCATATCTGGTTGAGGAATTCCGGATTGTGGAAGACGCCATCTCAAAAGTGCTCTCGCTGTACAATGGCAAGAAGATAGCATTTGTATCTGACCATGGCATCAGCTACATGGCACAGTTCGGCGTGGGATTGAACCTTGCCGGCGTGGAGACAGACCATGCAGGACGTTGTGGGCATTGGCTCAAAGGCTCAGCTCAAACAGACAACAACTATATTGTCTTGGACGATGGCCAAACATTATGTTCACTGAACAATAATTCCCTTTCCGCCAAAACGCCAATGGGGCAAGGAGCGCATGGGGGCGCGACACCAGAAGAGGTTCTTGTGCCAATCATCATTGTTTCCAACCAAAAGAACGCGAATGCTTATTCCGCTAAGTTGCAATCAAGTGAAATTGTGGCAAGTAGCCCCGTGTTGAGATATACGATAAAGGGACTCAGCAGCATAGACACTCCTTTTGTGACATACAATGATGTTGACTATGCACTACATAATATTGGCGGAGATGTTTATGAGAGTGAACGGTTGAATCTCGTCAACACTTCAACAAGAATAATCCTGCATATAGGAGACTTTAAACAAACAGACAATCTGAGCATCAACACGGGTGCTCAAGAAGACGACTTATTCGGATTTTAAATCATGCAAGCAACTATCACACAAAAGCTTAGGGAGCAGTTCTCCTCAATGGCCATATACAAAGACCCAGCATCCACCAACAGCTTGTTTGCAGGTCGAAACCTTCCGTCTTTTGTAAAAGACTTCATTCTAAAACGGTTTATCAATGCGGATGGAAATGTTAACCGTGCAGAGTTGACAAGTTTCCTTGATACGGTAATTCCACAAAAGCAGACGGATGTGAAAGACCGTTTGGCTTCTGGTGAGGAACTGACTTTACTCACACGTTTCATCATCTACATAGACTTGGTGAAAGGTGTGCGCAGATTCGGGATTCCTGATCTTGGAGTCAAGATTAATGAAGGTCAAATACCAGAATACGTTTATAAGAATCATCAAGGCGAACTCGTGGATGGCGAGAAATGGGGAATTGTCAAGCTCTCGGTGCTACCTGATGATGACGGCAAGAAAAACCATGTGGAGATGGTAGACTACAAGCCTTTCAAGCCTTACCGCAGTGTTGACATTGACTACTTGCGAAACGCCCGTACTGCCTTCTCCACGGAGGAATGGATAGATGTGCTGTTGTCGTCCATGGAATACGAGGCAGACGGTTTTGAGACAATGACGCAGAAGATGGAGTTCTTGACACGCCTTCTTATCTTTGTCGAACCCCGCCTGAGTGTCATAGAGCTTGCCCCCAAAGGAACCGGAAAGTCGTTCGTGTTCGGGAACCTGTCAAAGTATGGCTGGCTCGTAAGCGGAGGAAAGGTCACACGCGCAAAGTTGTTTTATGACAAGGCCAAACAGCAGAATGGTATCATAAAGAATCATGATTTTACTGCCTTTGACGAGATTCAGACCATCATTTTCCAAGAACCGGCTGAGATACAGGCAGCACTTAAATCATATTTGGAGTCCGGCAAAACTACGATAGACAATAACGAATTCAGCTCTGAGTGCGGACTCATGATAATGGGCAACATACCACTTAACGAACAGCGCAGACCCTTAGACTTCAGATACTTTGACTCCTTGCCGCAGTCATTTCGAGAGTCAGCATTGCTTGACCGTTTCCATTGTTTTATCGAAGGCTGGCATTTGCCTCGCATCAACAAGGGCATAATCTATAAAGGATGGACACTGAATGTGGAATATTTCTCAGAAATCCTGCATTCGCTTCGCACACAGAATGTTTATGGGTTATTGTTTGACGAATTAGTGGCATGCGACAAGAATGCGGACACACGTGACTTCAATGCGGTTAAGCGTATAACAGTAGCCTACATGAAGCTATTGTTTCCTCATTGGACTCATGCAGAAGATGTAAACATTGAGGATTTCGACACTTTCTGCTTGCAACCAGCCATTCGCCGTCGCGGCATCATAAAGGAACAATGTCATTATATAGACGCGGAGTTCAAGACCGCGATGCCAAATTTCTGGATTAAGAAATAAACATCAATTCTGCCACACGTTTTCGTCCCGCTAACGAAAACGAGACATCCTTTAATTGTTTTGCAACGACAAATCATTGTGTATATTGATAAAAACAAGTATCTTTGCAAACAAAGATATAATATATGGATTTGACTCATGACATCATCGAATACGTTAATTGTTGCGTGGGCGCTTTCGCCCGTCGTTTTCAGTTGACGATGGCGCAAGCGTATGCCTACTTACGCAGGTTTAAGGGGATAGACTTTCTGATAGATTGCTATGCGGCAGAGCATACCCTTTCGATAGAGGATGCCGTGGAGGATATAGCGCAGTTGTGCCAGAAACATGGGGGGAGGTTGGCATGATAAATTTATATCATGGCAGCAATGTCGTCATAGATGAGATAGACTTGTCTCGGTCACGCAAAGGCAAGGATTTCGGTTGTGGATTTTACTTGAATCCCAATAAAACGCAAGCGTTGGAAATGGCTGTTCGTACGACGCAAAGGATGATGGAAGGAGAACCCGTGGTAAATACATATCTCTTTGATGACACACTGTTGCAGGACGGTTCGCCTTTGTCGGTTAAAGTCTTTGAGGAATATTCCGTAGAATGGGCTGAGTTCATCCTGATGAACAGAAAGAATCTGAGCGAAACTCCTGTGCATCCTTACGATATCGTGGTCGGACCGATAGCAGATGATACGGTGGGACTTCAGATGCATCGTTTTGTCCAGGGCTACATTAGCATAGAGCGAATGATAGAAGAATTGCGCTTTCGCAAGCCTGCTGTCCAATATTTCTTTGGCACGGAAAAGGCGATTGGTTGTTTAAAGAAGATTTGACGATGAATGAAGATATTCAGTTCCAGATAGAATGCCTCTCTACGGAATTGGTGGAGATGATGATGCAGAAATACGGTTGGGATATGAGGAAGGCACTCGACGAGTTGTATTCCTCGGAAACCTACAGGCGGTTGTGTAATCCTGCTTGTGGCTTGTATTACGAGGGGGCGGTGTATGTCTTCTCGTATTTGGAGAATGAGATAGAAACAGGGGTGGTGAAATGATAAATAACCGCCAACATTCTCTTCCAAGCCCGGGGAAATCACCTCACGGCCTTCTTCTCTATTTTAATTGTGACAATGTACTTCGTGTTCATGAAATAACTTCGAGGACAGAATAATCCATTACGTCCTGCACGATATTGATAGGCAAGCGCATAATGCATGACCCTTTTTCCCTATAACGAAACCAAGTTTAATCGTTTTGCAACGACAAATCATTGTGTATATTGATAAAAACAAGTATCTTTGCAGAACATAAGACAACAAATCTTTATATACAATGAAACGTAAACTGACAGTAGTGTTGTGCCTTCTCGCCGCAATCGGCGTCTTCGGCCAGATAAACAGACCTAAACTCGTGGTGGGACTCGTGGTAGACCAGATGCGCTGGGACTACCTTTACTATTATTACGACCAGTATCGCAAGGATGGCTTGCGCACGCTTGTGGACCATGGCTTCAGCTTCGAGAACACGCTCATCAATTATCTTCCGGCCGTGACCGCCGTGGGACACTCCAGCATATACACGGGCAGCGTGCCCGCGCTGACCGGCATAGTGTCCAACAACTTCTACCTCAACGGCAAGTGGACTTACTGCTGCGACGACCCCAACGTGAAAAGCGTGGGGTCTAACAGCAAGGAAGGCATGATGTCGCCACGCAACCTCCTGGCCACGGGACTGGGCGACATGCTGAAGATAGCCACCAACTTCAACGGCAAGGTCATAGGCGTGGCACTGAAAGACCGTGCCGCCATCATGCCCGCCGGCCACGGCGCCGACGCCGCCTACTGGTGGGACTCGTCGGCAGGACACTTCGTCACGTCTACTTATTACATGAACGAACTGCCAGCATGGGTGAAGGAGACCAACAAGAGAATAGGAACCAAGCCAAAGACTAACGTCAAGACCGCGGTCGTTGGCGTCACAAAGACGTTCCAGATGGCTGAGGCCGCGCTTGAGAACGAGCACCTCGGACAAGACTCCATCACCGACCTGCTGACCATCAGCGTGTCGTCGACCGACGCCATAAGCCATGTCTACGGCACGCGAGGCAAGGAGAACCACGACGCGTACATGGAGCTCGACAACCAGCTCGCGCAGTTTATCAAGACGCTCGACGAGAAGGTGGGCAAGGGCCAATGGCTGATGTTCCTCTCGGCCGACCACGGCGGTTCACACAACCACAACTTCCTCAAGGCTCACCACATTCCGGCAGGAGGCTTGGACTTCCGCAACACGCTGAAGCCCTATGAGGCCCAACTGGAACAGGAGCTCGGATTCGCGCCCGTGATAAAGAAAGTGACCGACGGTTGGGTCTACATCAATAAGGATGGCGCCGCCAAGGCCGGAAAGCAAATGAGCGACGTCAAGGCCGCAGTTTGCGCCACTCTCCAGCAAAACGACAGCATCCTTTATGCCGTAGACTGCGAGAAGGCACTCACGACCACCGTGCCGCAACCCATACGCGAGATGATCGTCAACGGCTATCGACGCGGAAGAAGCGGCGAGGTGTTCATCGTGCCGAAAGCTGGCTGGGAGAACGTGGACGGCTCCGACAAGTATATCGGCACCACGCACCAAGAGTGGAACCCTTACGACACGCATATCCCATTCGTGCTCTACGGATGGAACGTGCCACACGGACAGACATCGGCAGCTGTGCACATAACCGACATTGCCCCAACCATTTGCGCCATGCTGCACATACAGATGCCTAACAGCTGCGTGGGTACGTCGAGAAGCGACTACCTGAAGAGATAAGATTGACCTAACTTGGATACGATGCCCACAAACGCCTCGACACAAGAACTTGCCGACAACGCCATTGAGCGATGGTATGTCTTTTCCGTGAGCTACAGGAAAGAGATGGAGGTTCAAGACGAGCTTTCAGCGCATGGCTTCCAGACCTATGTCCCCATGCGCTATTGCTTGCGCGACAGGCTCGGCAAGAAGACGCGAGTGTTGCAGCCGGCCATAGCCGGCCTCGTGTTCGCAAGGGGCTCGCGCATTGACCTCGACAACTTCAAGGACACCAGTCGGCTAAAAAGCTATTTCTTCTTGAAGCGGCACACCATGAAGGACGGAACGGTGAAATACGTGCAGGTGCGCGACCGTGACATGCTCAACTTCCAGCGAGTGAACGACGTGGAAGGCGCGCAACTCACGTATTTCAAGCCCGAGGAGCTCCACATTGCCAAAGGCAGCGAGGTGAAAATCATGGACGGTCCTTTTGAGGGCATTACGGGCGTTGTGCAACGCTTGCCAGGCAAGAGAGGCCAGTTTCTCGTGGTCAGCTTGCCAGGCGTGGCCATCGCGGCCGTAAGCGTAAAACCTCAATATATAAGGCCGATAACCGCGAAAGTGAAGAAATCGACCGACGTGGACAAGGACACGCAGGCTCTCACGAGAATGGCAATAGACTTGATTATAGGCAAGGGGCGTGGCAAGGCCGGAAGCCGCGACATCATCATCTGCGAGATAAGGCAGATGATGGAGTCGCTGAAGACCTGCAAGACATTCCTCCCCAACGACAAGGCCCGCTTCTTCTTCGCGTTCTACGCCGCGCTGCTCGCCTTGGAAGAGGACGCGGAGAAATACCGGCTGGAACTCATCGGCGTGTTGCCAAAATTAAAGGCAAACAACCTTCTTTTGCCTTTGTCGCACCTTTTGTTCTATTATGAGGGCCACGATGATGAAGAACTGGAGAAAGCCAACGAGATAATCAGCAAATGGCCACGAAATCACTATACCGCCCAACAGAAAAGCATCATTGACATGAGGAGATTCGTGATGTCGTCGGTGAAAGATACTTCCGCCAATAATAACTAAACAACCCTCCGACAAAAAGGCCAGTAAGAATCCAGGATATGGGATAGCAATACATCAACTGGCTGAACCCTGGCCATATCGGCAACACAAGGAAAATCCATACCAAACGCAAGACGCAAGTGCCGAAGATGGTGAGCAGGGCAGGCTCAAGCGAATGGCCAAAGCCTCGCATCGCGGCTGAAGGTATCTCGTATCCAGTGGCAATCCACTGGAAAAGGAGCACGGCAAACATGCGCGCCTTGGCATAACGCACGACGTTGGCATCGGCCGTGAACAACGACAACACGGGATCGGCAAAAGCCAAGAAAGTCATGTTGGCGATGAAGCACACTATGGTGCCACCGGCAAGGCAAATCCAGACCACTCGCTTGCAGCGGTCGTATTTACCCGCGCCATAGTTTTGACCGACAAACGTCACGCAAGCACTGCTGAACGAGAATAACAGGAAATAGCAATAGGAATCAAAATTCTGCGAAATGGACGCGCCGGCAACAGCCGACGAGCCGAACGTGTTTATCGACGACTGCACGAAGATGTTGCTGAACGAGAACACCATGCCTTGCAACCCGGCAGGCACGCCGACATAAAGGATACGCTTCATCTCATGCGGGTATAGCCTTATGGCACGCAGGTTTAGGCGCAGGGCGCTGTCGTCGCGGCGCAGAAACCACACCACCGCCATGGCACTGAAAAAATAAGCTATGTCTGTGGCGGTGGCCACGCCCGCCACGCTCATGTCGAAGCCTATAACGAAGATAAGGTTAAGCACCGTGTTTATCACACCCGACACCACGAGGATATTCAACGGACGGCGAGTGTCGCCCTTGCTCCTCAGTATGGAGGCGCCAAAGTTGTAGATCATGAAAAACGGTGAACCGAGGAAGTAAATCCTGAGAAACAACGTGGCGTTGTCGATGATGTTGGCTGGTGTGCCCATTGCCATGAGCATGGGCTTGGCGGCAAGCGAGCCAACCACCAAGAGCAGGAAGCCGCTGATGAGCGACAAGGCTGCCGTAGTGCTCACGGCATGACGAATGCGCCGTGTGTCTCCCTGGCCAATGAGGTTGGCCAACACGACATTGGCACCGAGAGATATGCCAATGAAGAGGTTGATGAAAAGGTTGATAAGAAACGTATTGGCGCCAACGGCCGCCAACGCCTCGCTGGAGGCGAACCGACCTACCACCGCCACGTCGATGGTGATAAACAACTGCTCGAGGATACTGCTCAGCGCGAATGGTATCGCGTATCTTAATATCTTGCCCAACAGGGGGCCATGAAGCATATCTACTGACTTGCTATCCATAAAAACAACCTAAAAGCTCTTTGCCTTCTATCTTTCGACTTGCAAAGTTACTCACTTATATTCAATTATATTCCCAAATACATCAATTATATCATAAGGACAACACACGAAGTCGCTTTTTTGTTATAACTTTGCATGGTCTTTATATTACGAAAATAACAATAACAACGAAACCAAAACATGAAAAAACTGTTTTTATCATCCGCATGCCTGCTCTTCGCCATGGCCATGAGCGCGCAATCCATCTTCGTCGGCACTTATAACATACGCAATCGCAACGACGGCGACGAGAAGAAAGGAAACGTGTGGGCGACACGCTGCAAGGTGATTTGCGACATGATCAACTTCGAGGCTCCCGACGTGTTCGGAACGCAAGAGGTGCTTATAGGCCAACTGCGCGACCTCAGGGCAGGTCTCGACAACTACGACTTCATAGGCGTGGGGCGCGACGATGGCAAGGAAGCTGGCGAATACTCCGCTTTGTTCTACAAAAAAGACCACCTCACGCTGCTCAACCATGGCAATTTCTGGCTCAACGAGACACCCGACAAGCCGAAACTGGGATGGGACGCCGCTTGCATAAGGATATGCACGTGGGGCGAGTTCAAGCAGAAGAACACCGGCTTCCGCTTCTTCCATTTCAACCTGCACATGGATCATGTGGGCATAGTGGCACGACGCGAGGCCGCCAAACTCATCGTGAAGAAGGTTCGCGAGATAGCCAAGGGCGCGCCGGTCGTGGTGACGGGCGACTTCAACGTAGACCAGAACAACGAGATTTTCAAGATATTCACCGACTCGGGCATCCTGAAAGACAGCTACACAGCCGCACGCCTGCGCTTTGCCGAGAACGGCACGTTCAACTCGTTCAACACCAGCTTCTGGTCGACGTCGCGCATAGACCACGTGTTCGTGTCGCCACAGTTCGCCGTGGACCGCTACGGCATTCTCACCAACGCCTACTGGACTCCCAAGGCGACAGACGCGCAGAAGGGCAACGACGCGCCGTCGGAAATAAAATTCGAGAAACGTGACCGCCGCGCACCGTCCGACCACTACCCCGTGATGGTGCACATGGAATACAAGAATCAAGAAAGGAAATAACCATCCGTAACATTTTTCTTTTCCCCACGCAAGGTTCAAGCCAGTTTGGCATTTAAGCCATGAGTATAAAACAAAAAACGATGAAAAAGAAATTACTCTTGGTTATGGTGTTGGCCCTTCCGCTGTTCATGGCATCGTGCAGCAAGGATGACGGCGACTGGGATCCAATGAAGTGGAAAACGGAAGCGAAGGCATCGAAAGATGGCTATTTACAGGTATCGCCAGAGGGTGGCACTCTCACCTTTTGGTGCACGAACTACAGTTCAATTTGGCTGAACCGCATCACCGAAACGGATGCAACAGGAGAGAATCACGTCACAAGGGATGAAAAGACACGCGATGGCAACGTCGAGTCGATGCAGTCGAATTGGATGACCGTGAAAAGCGAAGGAAACAAATTGACGATTACCGTTTCGCCCACGACATCCGACAGCAACCGTTTCATGGAGGTTGACGTGCAAAATGGCGACGCGTTCGACACGTTCAAAATCAAGCAAAGCGGCTCGAAGGCTGGATTATAGCAAACACGGGCATTGTGGGCCATTCGCAAACACGACAGGTGTTCCATTCGGGTTGTGGACGGCCCCTAACCATCCCTACCCGCCCTTGCAAAACGGTTGAAAGACGGTGTGGATAATCGGCGAAGTCGACATCTTCAAAATCTTTCAAATCCGTGTGAAACCAAACGCCCGCACGATTCAACATAGACCCTATATAAAAAAGGTGTGCCAAAGAATCATTGGCACACCTTTTTTATATAGGCAATTGGATAACTTTACTTTGCAGCTGGTGCAGCGGGAGCGCTTTGTGCAGGAGCCTGTGAACCTTGCGCCGCAGGAGCCTGACCGCCCTGTGCAGGCGCGCCTTGTGCGGGAGCCTGAGCTGCACCGAAGCCCTGGGTATTGGCGGCGTTGGTGCTCTGCTGCTGAGTGGCGGTATTCTCGAGCACGCTTTCCTCTGTCACGGCCTTAGGAGCCGTGTAAGCGCAAACGATGCTGAACACTACCATTGCGCCAGCGAGGCCCCATGTGGCCTTCTCCACGAAATTGGTGGTCTTGCGCACGCCCATGATTGAGTTGGTTGACGAGAAGTTGCTTGCCAAACCGCCGCCCTTAGACTCTTGGATGAGAACGATGAAAATCATTAGCAGCGATGCCAGCACGATGAGTACGATGAATAATGTGTACATTTTCTTGATTATTTTTTATTTATTTTTCTTTACTTATTTGTTGCTTTTGTTCTTGTCGTTGAGTATGAGTTTCTCCAGGAAACGCATTTGGTCTGCAAAGTAAGCATTTTTTTTCGGATAATTCAAATTTAATCGTTGAATTATTTCCAATGCCTTCTCATATCGCCCCTGTTTGATATAAATTTTGGCCAAAGTCTCCGTAAAATAGCTCTCGTTGCCGTCTTTCTCGCCTTCTGAGGCACTATCCTCGATGGTGGGTTTATATTCCGGCTCCTCTTTGAGTTTTATCTTGCCGTTGTCATTATTTATGAAGTCGTCGATAAGACTTTGCCCCTTCATCTGCGGAGCCGCTTTCTCTTCTTCCGCCTCTTCCTCGCTCTCCGTCTCGAGCAGATACGACACATAGTCGATGGCGGCATCGGCAGGCGTTGGCTTCCGCTTTCGCTTCTTCTTGTCGGGGCGTTCCTCCTCGGGTATGGAGCCGAGGAAATCGTCGATAAGCGATATCGTCCTGTCCTCCTTTTTCGTCTCTCCCTTGGCTTGCTCATTACGCGCCGCCTGGTGTTTCGGCATCTGGTAATGCGCCGCCTCCACGAGGTCGAATATCACCTTTCGGTCGGTTATATAGAGCGCGGCTTGCCGCAACTCCTCATTGAACATGGGGTCGTGCAGCAAGAAGAGGTTTTGCAGCAACAACAGGCGGGCCGACTGGTAGTAAGGATACAACGCCAACAAGCCGCGAAGCTCGTAAAGAGTGTCGCGGTCGAGATGTTCCGGATGTTGTATGAGGTTGGCTATATCCATGCTTTGTCGTTTTGGGGGAATGGTTACCAATTGGCTACCGTGGCGTTGAAAATCTGGTCGGTGAGATCCTTCACCATCTGGGTGACAAGTTCCTCTTGCACGCTCGCCAGGCTCTGCGTAGTCTCATAGGTCTTCGACGACGTGAACTGCCTCTCAAAGTCCTCCTTGTGGTTCTTGTTGTTGGTGAAGCGCACGTTCACGGTCATAGACAGCTCCGTCTGCGCCGAATATCCCTCGCTCGACACCGACTTGTTGCGTTGCGAGTATTGCGTTATCTCGCCCTCTATCACGAGGTCGCCATTGCGCTTCACTTGCTGCAAGCGTGTATGGTTGGCGAAGACATCCTTCAGCTCATTGTTGAACAACGGCCCCATAGGTCCCCAGACATAGCTGGAACGTATCGGGAAGTCGGCAATCTGGATGGTCTTGGTCTTGGTGTAGTCTATGCTCGCGCCGTTAAGCCCATAGCTGACGCTGCATGCCACCAGCATGAGCGACACCAGCATGAGGCACGACAACCTTGCCATGCCCTTGCCCCTCGAGGCGCGCATGGTAAACCATCTGTGAAATTTATCCTTTATTATCGAGACCATATTGCTTAATTCTTCTATACAGCGTGCGGTCGGAAATGCCGAGCTCTTGCGCCGCCTTCTTCCTGTTGCCGCCGTTTCTCTCCAATGCCTTTTCCAGCATCTGCCTGCCCAAGTCGTTAAGGTTCAAGCTCTCCGGCTCTTCCGCCTTTATCTCCTCGGCATCCGCGTCTTGAGGCGAAGGCTTCCTGAACGAGCCGCTCTCCCTGAAGCCGCTTCCCTCCATGATGGCCGGCACGCGCGTCGCGCCCTCTATCATGGCACTGTTCAAGCCGGCCTGCCTAAGCTCCCGCTCCTCGTCTATCTGCTTGCGCATGCTCGTGAGGTCGCGGCGCAGGTCGGCGATGTTGCCACGAAGCTCATAAAGAATCTTGTAGAGTATCTCGCGCTCGCTCTCGTAAGAGTGCTGGCCGGGCTTGGTGATGGTGGAGAGTTCTGTCGAGTCGGGGTTGTCGGGGATGAAACGCTTGAGGTCTTGCGCGTTGATTTCCCTCTTCTCCGAGAGCACCGACATCTGCTCGGTGATGTTTTTCAACTGGCGCACGTTTCCCGGCCACTTATAATGCAACAGGAGCTGCTTGGCGTCATCTGTAAGCGTCACCTTTGGCAACCTGTACTTGTCTGCCATCTGCATGGCGAAGAGGCGGAAGAGCAGCAGGATGTCGTTGCCGCGGTCACGAAGGGGCGGCATGTTTATTGGGATGGTATTGAGCCTGTAGTAAAGGTCCTCGCGGAAGCGGCCTTCCGATATGGCCTTGCGCATGTTGACGTTTGTGGCCGCCACTATGCGCACGTTGGTCTTCCTTATCTCCTGTCCGCCCACGCGGATATACTCGCCCGTCTCGAGCACGCGCAGCAACCTGGCTTGCGTGGCCATGGGCAGCTCGCCCACCTCGTCGAGGAAGATGGTGCCCTTGTTTGCCACGCCGAAATAGCCGTCGCCCTCGCCCACGGCACCAGTATAGGCACCTTTCTCATGGCCGAAGAGCTCGCTGTCGATGGTGCCCTCGGGAATGGCTCCACAGTTGATGGCGAAATATTTCTCACGCCGACGCGGGGAGTTGTCGTGGATGACACGCGGGATGATTTCCTTTCCCACACCACTCTCTCCGACAATAAGCACGCTTAGATCGGTCGGAGCCACTTGCAGCGCCACATCGAGCGCGTGGTTCAGATCATCGCAGTTGCCCACTATATTATAGCGTTGCTTTATCCTTTGCAGTTCAGACGTATTCATTGGGTGACAAAATTACATATTTTTTTCGTAACCGCTGCAATTTTGGCAGATTATTTTGGGGCTATGGTGATTCGGGCGGCTGTTTTCATTTCACATGGATAAAAACGTTTTTGCGGACGTCGGCATTGGCAATTGCGCTCACCGCCCCCGCATTTTGGTAAAATGCGTGGAAATGTAAATTATTATTGCCGAAATTTAACACTTGGGAACAGGTGCAAATAGAGCGGAAAAAGGGTAGCCTTCCGCCCTTTGGCAAGACCGGCGGCGGATTTTTGGCCAGATTTTTTTGCGATAGTAGCCAAATGGCGTTGCCGTTACACTGTAATCGCATCGCCATTTCACCGTAACGGCGACGCGATTGCACCGTAACGGCGATGCGATTACAGTGTAACGGCGACGCCAATTAGGCGGATTTGCGACGCCGGGAAACCTCTAAAAACACAATCCATTGATGGTCAATTATTTACAAAAACAGCCCAAGAATCGCGTTTTTTCGACCAAGCGACGGCTTGGTTGAAAAAAATCGATTCTCAGACGACCATTTGTAAAACATTTTGACACGTATGCTTTGCGGTGGCACCCCCCGCAAAGCATCACGCCCAATCCACTGTTTCGGCACACGAGCGTTATCTTTTAGATTTCCTCAGGAGAGTCATCGTCGTTGCTGTCGATGCTGCCTTGCTCTTCTTTATTCAGGAATTCAAGAAACAGTTGCAAGAACGCCCCTTCCTTGAAGAAGCAATCGGGCTGCTCCTCCATTCTCTCGTGTATATAGTCGAACCCGAAGTTGGCATATTGCTCCATCTTGTTGATGAGCTGGTCAACGACCCTTTGAGGAGTTATCTCTCCCTTGTCCAAGGCAATGAAATCGATGTCGGTGCGCGCGACAAGGGCCGCGAACATGTATTCCCTTATTTGGCTATACGACATCCTTCCGAGTTTGTTTTCCTGATTACCCCAATTCTTGATAGGATATCCATAAGACTTTATCTTTGACTTGTCCTCTGTCAAGGCCTTGGTTTGGTTAGGCATCGAAGATAAGCGGATAAGCCTCTTCGCGTTTTCTTTGCGTAAAGTCGCGGATGGCGAAAAGTATGGAGATGTACATCAGGGTTTCTTGTGAACCCGATTTTTTCACTATCTCCGTTCCGTTGCCGCTCAGTAGCCTTATGCTCATCTGTCCGTCTATCTTTTGCTTGAACTCCTCAAAGATAGGCTTGTAGACGCACAGTATCCACAACTTGTCAAGCAAGGCGGTATTGAAATTGGTACGATTGGCGCGTGCCCGCAACTTTCTTGCCTCAGTCTCCTTATTGCTTAGGATGTCGGAAATCTCCTTGTATTTTTCCGAAGACTCCTTGGCCTGTTCCAAGTCGTTGGGCCTGTTCTTATATAGTTCCAATGACTCGTGCTTGTCTTTTATTTCTTTCTTCTTGAAATCTTACTGATTGTTCGT
>JALEJI010000064.1 GCA_022769825.1 Prevotella sp.
TAATGCGTTCAACACTGCCGTGATGATGCCGGCATCGCAATGGGAAACCGACACCAAAGTTCCGCTGGATAGTTGGATCGTGACGTCCGCACGGTCGACGTCGGAATGTGGGCTGTCAGCCGTAAATGGGACAAACGCTTCGCAATCCTGATGTTCGGTAGCCTTCAGGACAGCATCCCGGATGGACTTGACCGACTGACCGATGTCCTCAATGTAATGATGCATGCCGGAGACGCTGACGCGGTTTAACCGGCAATAAGCCGATAAGTTCAGCTTGGGATTCTTGATGAGAGCCTGCTTGTACCGCTCAAGGAGACTCTTGTACTTGTCTTTGCTTGCCATATTCATAATAATTTGTGCGCGCAAAGGTACAGACTTTTAAGCGAGGCTGAAATACGGTAATGCCGAGACGCTTACGACGCTTCGGTTATTTACTGTCGTATTGACGTACTGATTCACTGTCGTATAGAAATGCAGTTATAATGTGATAAAGAAGTATCCATGCAAAGAAGTGTGTAAACATAAATGCACTGATGTCATACATTTTACATGTTTATCGTATGACATATAAAACGTATGACATGCAGGAATACATTTTTGTTCATCCCGAGGAATGGTATTGGCGGTACCCATTCCTCGGGATTTATCTGTCTCATCATTTAGTATAGGAAAAACGAGCCGTTCCTTGGAGACTTTGCGCCTCCAGCCACTGGGCGAACTACCGCAGTGTTTTCAATGGTATTAGATTTGTTCTTTCCAAAACATTGTGTCCATAACGACACAGCAAGGTATGTTTTGAGTTACTCAAAACCTTTCGAGTTACTCACCAAAAATTGCCTTATTATTGGTAATAGTTCTCCGAAGTCGCTCTATTTAGACAACAACCAAAATGACACCAGAGAGTACAAAAATAAATAAAGTCATAAATCAAAATCCAACGTAAGTTGTCTATCATCTGCTTTTTGCTTTTTGTATCGTTTGGTGTCTCTTTGAAAACATTGGTCATCAGCCCAAGTTTGTACACTTTTCACAATGTATGTGTTTTCTTCTTTTACTGTAGCTTCATCTTCAGCTATAATACGTTTTGTTTTAATTTGCAACGTACATTTTATAGTCGTGGCAGAACCGAATTTTATTTCATTTGCGTAAACCTGTTTCAGAAAATCTTTATCCTCAATTTTAAATGGAATTGTTTTCCCAGAATAGATACCATTCCAAGTTTTACTATGTCCTTTTTGTAAAACAGGTGAAAGTATGGCTATCGTCGTTCCTTCTATCGTTTGAGTGTCCTCTGAACTTTCTGTATCTATGATATGCGTATGGAAATCTCCTCTACATATATTTGAACAGATTGGTTGGGTTTCTGGTTGCTCTGATGACACTTCTATCCTTTGTATTTGTTGGTCATGCTCTGCTGCCTTATAATAGTCACTTATTATTTTCTTAAGTTTTTTATCATGTGCGACTAATGCCAATGCTTCTTCTTTACAGAAATTACCATTTTTGATCTTTTCTACAATGTCTAAACCTTTAAGAATATCATCTCTGACATTTGTTTTCTTCGTAAAATAATAAGTAATGAAAGCTACTACAAAATCTCTTATTAAATCTACTAAAGAAGAATCTGCTATCTTTATAAGAAATTCATCAATGTAGCCTCCTTCATTGGGTACAGAAACTTCAATCTGAAAGTCACCTGTGTATTGCTTTATAGCATCCAATGCACGCAAGAAATGTCGTTCACATTCATTATGAACTTTTGCATCCATGACATGTATACCTTCTTTGCTGAGAAGATAGTGTAAATGTATCTTGTAATCTTCTAAGTTTGTTGCCATACCTTTTCTTATTATTTTATCCTTATTCTTTATTTAAAATGGAGTTTGTATATATCCACTTATAGATTCATTCACCATTGAGTAGTCTTGCAATTTTTTCAAATCTTCAATATGACTTATCAAGTTGTCAAAACTTGCAAGATTATCCATTTCCTCACGCCTTGCCTTGCTCAGCTTACAAAACTCCTCTTCCTGTTCAAGCCCCGCAAATCTTCGTCCACAAAGATTAGCAGCAATTCCAGTCGTTGAACTTCCACTAAATGGGTCAAGAATCCAATCACCTTGGTTGGTTGATGCAAGAATCGTTCGGACGAGCAAACGC
This sequence comes from Prevotella sp., assembly GCA_022769825.1. Lineage (GTDB taxonomy): Bacteria > Bacteroidota > Bacteroidia > Bacteroidales > Bacteroidaceae > Prevotella. The sequence goes on from JALEJI010000064.1 coordinate 2,161, forward strand.
AAAGGTTTTTGTGTTGGATGTTTGCCACAAGTCTTTTCCCAACGACCGATTGCTGGCATTCGCCATACATCAGTCATTTGCTTTCCGTCATTCAGTTCTTTCATTAACTCGTAGTTGAACTTGTGAGGTACTTTCTGCATCTTCCTTGCCCAAATGACGAATTCGGTAGAATATTTGAAATACCTACATGAGATGTTGACAGGTGGGTTTGTCTTCTCCCATATGATTACATTCAGAATCTTGTAGCCAAGCTCTGTAAGACAATTTGCCACAGAAAAGATATTGTGATAAGTGCCACTTATCCATATCGTACCGTTGTCTTTCAACTTGTCACGGCACAAACGCAACCATTCCATATTGAACGACATCATGTCCACTTGCGATTTACCTTTGTCCCAATCCCCTTTATCAACGCACACGACCTTACCGTTCTGCAACGATATTCCACCGTTAGAGAGAAAGTAAGGAGGGTCGGCAAAAATCATGTCGAATTTAAAGTCAAACTCTTTGAGAAGTTTGAAACAATCTCCATGGGCAAGGATGAAGTCGTTGTTGGATGATTTATAGTATGATTGTACCATTTGAAAATTCCATATAATCTTAGTTCTTGGTGTCTTGAAGAATCTTATTTATAAAATCTTGCAACGTGTTTAGATTATACACATTCGGAATTTCATCATAAGCCTCGTTCAGTTGTTCTTTAGCTTTTTTCCATCCAATTCCATCTGTAATCCAAACGAACTCAAACCCTTCGACAGAATTTATTTTCTTGGCAACATCCATGTACGAGCGTGGAATTTCCGTAACTTTTGAACCTTGCGTTCCATAATAGTTTACTTCGACCAAATATTTTTTGCTTGGGCATGAAATAACAAAATCAAATCTTTTAGAATCCTTTCCTAATACTGATTTTATAGCAGGAAATTTCTTTGATTGAACTTCACGCTCATAAGATATATTTGCCTCATCAAATTGCTGGGCGATTTTGGAGGCCATGATTTCTCCGATACGATTTTTCCGTCCATGAGTATCAAGACCTGTTTCTACACCAAAAACATAGTCAACAAGATTTTTAATGTGTTTGTCTTGTAGAACTGTAAGCAATCCAGAGTCTTCAATAAACTCCATGATATGGTCAACACTATCAAAATAGTTATATACGAGACGCTCACTTCCGTCACGTCCCCATGCTTTTTTATTTTGTTTTTTTCTGACTGCAACAAGTATTCCCATAACAGAGAAAGCTTTAGGGTTCTCTTCCCAAACTTCTTCTACAGCCTTACGCATATCTTTTTGCCCTACCAAATAGTTCAATTGGGTAAGTCGCAAGGATATGGTATTGACATTGTTTATGACTTTTTTGAAGTCTGTATAATAATCAAGACCTATTTTTATTTCTGTTATATTATCAAAGAATACTGAGAATTTTTCCTTTTGTATCATAGCTATCTTATGTTATTTATAAAATCTTGAACAGATGAGAGATTGTACACACTTGGAATAATTCCGTATGCCTCTTGCAATTTATTTTTTGCAGACTTCCAGCCTATGCCATCTGTAATCCAAACGAACTCAAAACCCTCAACGGAGTTTATCTTCGGTGCAATATCTGAGTACGAGCGCGCAACCTCATTCAGTTTTGAACCACCACCACTATAAAAGTTGACTTCAATCAGATATACTTTTGATGAGGTCTCAATAACGAAGTCAAAACGCTTTTCGTCGTCTCCCAACACTTCGGTAATTGCAGTCCATTCTCTCGAATACACTTCTTGTCTGAAAGGAACGCCAGCATTAGCAAGAATATTGGCTACCGTATTTTCCATAACGTGTCCGCTTCTATTCTTTCTTGCATTCGTGTCCAATCCTGTTTCAATGCCAAAGACATAATCCACAAGATTCTTGACATTCTGATTTTGAAGAACATCACCAAGTCCTGTTTCTGCCAAGAATGTCATAACAGAATCAACAGAAGTGAACATGCTTTCCAAAGGAACGCAGTTTCCTACAGAATCAAGTATCTTTTTCTTGTCACGAGTACGAACTGCTACCAATATGTCCATAACGGAAAAGGCTTTCTCGTCCCTGTTCCATATTGTTTCGACACTTTTACGTAAGTCGGATGCCCCAATGAGACTATTGAGCATACACAGGCTTAACTTTATATCCTCCACGTTCTGTGAGATTTTTTCAAAGTCACAGAAGAAGTCCAACGTTTGGTTTGTCTCTTTTAGTTGAGACATGAACTTATCGAAATCTTTAAGCATAAGCCTTTTGTTTTATAGCCACACGTTGTGACTTGTGGTTGTTAATGTCGTTCAATTGCCAATCTTTCGTGTTGCGATAACTATGGACTAACAGTTCGGAAATCTTTCCTCGTTTCGCTCCGTTTGCATTCACATTACGAGAAGCCATAACTCTATCAATATAGTAATCAGCATATAGCACATCGAAGAAATTATCTGCTTCATTTTTTCCTTTGCAGTCAGAATTGCTCAACATAAAGCTATGTCCCTCAGCTACCACTTTGTCACAGAACTCTTTCAGTCTAACTTGTGAATCATCATTGAACGCTTCTTTAGTATAGTCATTAAAACTTGAAGTGTCACTAAGCGGACGGTAAGGAGGATCAAAATAGAATAATGTTTTGCCATTAGCACAAAGTAAGGTATTTTCAAAATCACCTTCCAAGATTTCCACTCGCTTCAATAATTCACTATCAGCCCTAAGTGTTTCTTCATCACAAATCTGTGGCTGCATATACTTTCCGCAAGGAACATTGAACAAACCTTTCTTGTTAACACGATACAACCCATTGAAGCAAGTACGATTTAGGAAGAAAAACTTTGCTGTATTTTCTATTGTGTCAAGATTTTTCTCATTGTAGCGTTGGCGTACAGCCATAAACATCTCACGTTTTGCGTCCATATTTTGCAAAGCGTAATATTGGGCTTGAATATCCTGCAATGCAGGAATCAACTCTTCCACATTGTCCCGAACAGTTCGGTAACACGTAATCAAGTCACTGTTGATGTCATTGATTACGGCACGTTTGATATTTGGATGCTGTTGCAGCATGTAGAACAACATAGCACCACCGCCAACGAATGGCTCTATGTATGTCGCACTATCCCAATTATCAAAGTCAGCTGGGAGTTTTGCTTCCAGTTGTTCTATGAGCTGTCCTTTTCCACCAACCCATTTGATGAATGGTTTTGCTTTTGTATTCATTATTAATCCTTTTTTGAACTAATGATTTTTCAATCATCAGTATTTATACCTTTTGTTTTATTGATAAGCTGACGAACATCAACATCCAGTAGAGCAGCTACCTTGGTCAATGTTACTAAATCTGGTTGTGAGGTATTGGTGCACCATTTTGAGATTGTTGCAGGATCTTTTCCTAATTGCTCGGACAACCATTTGCTTGTCCGCTTCTTCTCTACCAACACGACTTTTATGCGATTTATATCTTTCATCGTTTATCTTTATTATTGCGTTCAGCGCAAAGATAATGGAATATTTTTGAAATCAGATTATTTTTATTACACTTTTATTATTATTTAGCATATCAGTCAGAGGAAAATCAAAATTTAATTGTATCTTTGCAGCGAGAAATAAAGAGTTGTTTGACAAGCAAACTTATGCATAATGCAGAAATTAGAACTATTGCCAAACCATTACCTCTATTGAGGCGAGAGACTCATAAAATGCTCATTTTAAGCTATTCTGTATAAATTAGCGAAATTTCGAAAAAAAATACTATAAGCTATGCAATCCCCTTGGCACTTCTTGTATTTCATCCAAAATGACGAGGGTGTCTTCTGGAGTTATCTTGACACCTGTAATGGCTTGCAGAGTCAACACAATCTCCTGGCGCACCTTTTGTATCAGCTCCTTGTATTCCACCTCTTGCTGCGGGTCACTTGTAAAATAAGGCAATGGGAAACTTCAAAACTTGTAAAATAAGGCAACGAAAAAGCTCAAAACTTGTAAAATAAGGCAATAGGACTGACAAAAAACCACGAAATAAGGCGTTAATTCACTTTTTTGTTTTATCTTTGCGCCTATGAAACAGGCAGTTATAGACAAGAGAAACTTAGAGCTCATTCTTAGCGACCAAAAAGCAGAGATAGAAAGCCGGAAATCAGAAAGACTCTGTTACCGACAAGAAGAGCAGCTTGTGGATCTTAACAGTCCGCAAGCCCAAGTTGTGATAGGTGTACGCCGTTGTGGAAAATCCACTTTGTGTTTTCAAGCCTTACAGCACATGAATGAAGTCTTTGCATATGTAGATTTCGATGACGAGCGCCTTGTGGGATTGCAAACCAATCAGCTCAACGACATTTTGGAAGTTCTCTACAAGATATACGGTGACTTCCACTATATCTTCTTTGATGAAATACAGAATGTGGAAGGTTGGCCTTTGTTTGTAAATCGTCTACTCAGAACAAAGTTGCATGTCGTGTTGACAGGTAGCAACGCCAAGCTCCTCAGCAATGACTTGGCGACCCATTTGACAGGAAGAAGCAGCGAAATCCCCCTCTTCCCTTTTTCTTTCGAGGAATATTGTCAAATAAAAGACGTAACGACCCAAGCGCTTACCACAAAAGAGATTGCGCTATGCAGAACCTCTTTCGACCAATACATGCGGCAAGGTGGATTCCCGGAACTGTTGCTCATCAAGAACCATAGGCAATACATATCCAACTTGGTGAGCAATGTCTTGAAAAGAGACATAGAGCAACGTTACAACATCTCATACCCTGCCAATTTCGAGAACATGGCCAATCATCTCTTGAACATATCCCCTGTAGTGCCTGCCATAAGCGAATTGGCTGAAACATTCGGTTTCAAGTCCACACATACCGTAAGAAACTACATCGACCATCTCAAGCAAGCTTATTTATTGGTTGGGGTAAAGAAGTTTTCCGCCAAGAGCAGGACGCGTATAACGCAGGAAAAGCTGTACGCAATAGATGTCGCGATGATGAACAAGAGGGAAAATGCCTTTGCGGGCGAGAACCTTGGATGGCGTTTGGAGACCATCGTGCTGCTTCATCTGATTCGCCATTGCCACTTTGAGGAAAGGGATGTCTATTATCTAAAAGACAGGTCTGGAGAATGTGACTTCGTGGTTTGCGATGGCAACAAGGTCTTGCAGTGCATACAGGTTTCTTACGACATTTCCAATGAGAAAACCAGGAAAAGGGAAATCAATGGATTGCTGATGGCGCACAGGCAGACAAAGTGTAACAACTTACTCTTATTGACAGACCATGAGCACGAAGAAATGGATATTAACGGAGTGCCTGTCACCATACAGCCTGTATATGAATGGGCTTGCAACTTACAAAGAAGACTTGGGTATAAGGCCTAAAAAGGCAAAGCCTTTCCCTTGTCATCCAAAAGGCCAACGTTAACGCCATAAAAAACACAAGATGACAAAAATAACCGGTGATGGCTTTGCGGATAGGGCAATAATGATTATATTTGCAAACCAAACGACTTGATTTTATGGAAGAAAGCAAATACATACGTTTTGACTGGGCCATGAAACGACTGCTCAGGCAAAGATGAAAAGCCTTGGCCTGCCGGCTGACACCATCCCAAAGATAACCGGGCTGACCGTCGAAGACATCAACAGACTGTAAACACCCATACCACATTATTATATTAATACACGCGCGACAACAACATCATGACAAAATAATGGAAAGACCAACTCTCACCAACAAGCAGTATGTCCTGCCGTTCATCCTCGTAACCACCCTCTTCTTCCTCTGGGGCTTCGCCCGCGCCATTCTCGACGTGCTCAACAAGCACTTCCAGAACGCGCTCGACATTTCCATGTCGCAATCGTCGCTCATCCAGGTCACCACTTACCTCGGCTATTTCATCATGGCCATTCCCGCCGGCTGGTTCATCAACCGCCACGGCTACCGCACCGGCGTCATCTTCGGCCTGATGCTCTTTGGCGTCGGCTCGCTGCTCTTCATCCCCGGCGCCGAGGCCGGCACGTTCTACGCCTACCTGGGCGCGCTCTTCATCATAGGGTGCGGACTGGTGTTTCTCGAGACGTCGGCCAACCCTTATGTCACCGAGCTTGGCAACCCGGCCACAGCCACGAGCCGCCTCAACTTCTCGCAGTCGTTCAATGGCCTCGGCTCGCTTGCCGCCACGTTCATCGTGGGCCAGTTTCTCTTCACCGGCGACAACGCGCGCGGCAAGGTGGTGCTGCCCTACGCCATTCTCGGCATCATCGTGCTCATAATAGCCGTGGTCTTCTCCTGCGTTAGGCTGCCGGAGATAAACTACAAGGCCACCAATGAAGACAGCGAGCAGGGCACGCGCATAGTGAAGCTCTTCCGCCACCACCCCATGTTCGTCTTCGGCCTCTTCTCGCTCCTGGCCTACGAGGTGGCGGAGATCAGCATCAACAGCTATTTCATCAACTTCGTCACGGCAAAGGGATGGATGACCGACAACACCGCCTCCATCGTGCTCACCGCCGCGCTGGCGTTCTTCATGCTCGGACGCTTCGGCGGCAGCTGGATCATGCGGACCGTGAAGGCGGAGACCATGCTCCTCGCCTGCGCCACGGGAAGCGTGATAAGCATAGGCCTCGTGCTCTGCAACCTCGGCAAGCTGTCAATGATAGCCTTGGTATGCAACTACATCTTCGAGGCCATAATGTTCCCCACCATCTTCTCGCTCTCGCTGCGAGGGCTGGGCAACCTCACCAAGAGCGCGTCGTCGCTGCTGATGATGACGCCGATAGGCGGCTGCGGATTCCTGCTGATGAGCATCGTCGCCGAGTCTACGCAGATGATGTCGCTGCCGTTTATCATTCCCTTCCTCTGCTTCTTCCTCGTGTTGCTTTTCGCTTTGGAACTCGCGCGAAAGGGCAAGGGCCACGACCCCGTGCTGACGCTTTAAGGCGCGGCGCCTACATGGCATGACAAATTTTGCAAAACGGATATTGCAAAACCGCAAAGCAACGGCAACGCGACACTTCCAATTACCTTTTTTTAATATTCGGAAACGTTAAATAACCATCAAGGACATGGTAAAAGAAAATATATGTGCTAAATTTGCATGCTGAAGAGAGCAAGGCAGTCTCTCTTTATACAGGATTTCAAAAGGAAAACAATTATCTTTTAAACATTTAATAAAATGGTTAACTACAAAGATTTGGGTCTCGTCAACACACGCGAGATGTTCAAGCGCGCCGTAACAGGCGGTTATGCTGTACCAGCATTCAACTTCAACAACCTTGAGCAGCTTCAGGCTATCATCACAGCCAGCTCTACGCTCAAGAGCCCTGTCATCCTTCAGGTTTCTAAGGGTGCCCGCGCATACGCTAACCCTATCCTGCTCCGCTACATGGCACAGGGTGCCGTGGAGTTCGCCAAGAGCCTCGGCTGCAACCATCCTGAGATCGTGCTGCACCTCGACCACGGTGACACTTTCGAGCTTGTCAAGGACTGCGTAGACCTCGGCTTCTCAAGCGTCATGATCGACGGTTCAAGCAAGCCTTACGAGGAGAACATCGAGCTCACACGCAAGTGCGTGGAGTACGCCCACAAGTATGACGTCACTGTCGAGGCTGAGCTCGGCGTGCTCGCCGGCGTTGAGGACGAGGTCGCTTCTGAGGAGAGCCACTACACAAAGCCTGAGGAGGTCATCGACTTCTCACAGCGTTCTGGTTGCGACAGCCTCGCCATCTCTATCGGCACAAGCCACGGTGCTTACAAGTTCAAGCCCGAGCAGTGCACACGCGACCCGAAGACTGGCCGCCTGGTTCCTCCTCCATTGGCATTCGACGTGCTCGCCGAGATCGAGAAGAAGCTCCCTGGCTTCCCAATCGTGCTCCACGGCTCTTCTTCAGTGCCACAGCAGTATGTAGACATCATCAACAAGTTCGGTGGCAAGCTGCCTAACGCCGTTGGTATCCCAGAGGAGCAGCTCCGCAAGGCTTCAAAGAGCGCTGTCTGCAAGATCAACATCGACTCAGACTCTCGTCTGGCTTACACTGCCGGTGTGCGTGAGACTCTTTCTGAGCATCCTGACTACTTCGATCCTCGCCAGTATGGCAAGGTGGCTCGCAAATACATGATCGACATGTACGAGGAGAAGATCAAGGACGTGCTGGGCTCTGACAACAAGCTCGCCAACTGCGACTAATCAACCTTTCCGTCTCCACTCGTGGAGATGATAAAGGCTTATCAAATATAAAGGCGCGTGAAGACACAATGTCTTCCGCGCCTTTTTCATATGCCATTAGCCAACAAAATGTAAAAAATCATTTGCAAATAACAGATTTTTTCATAAATTTGCAACATTATCCACCATGATAAAACCCACTGTGCGATAACGGAATATGAAACCATAATCGTTTGTCTCTATCGCCCTGACAATTTATTAACGCTGGAGAGGGACTGCCGGCACAACACTTAAAAAGAAATGTTCCTGAGGAAGTTCTTTATATCCATTATGCTTTTGGCAAGTGTCGCTGCCATGAGTCTCGCCCAAGGCACCACTTCCCTTGCCCTCTCAGAGACCATGGGCAAGTTTCTCGACGCTTGCCTGACCGCCAACCAAGGCATGGCCCGGAAAGACGCCGACATGACGCAGAAAGCCATCGACGCGCTGACAAGCCTCAACATGGCATCGCTAAGCGAGAGCCGTCTGGCGCCCGTCGATGGCTCCGACATGCTGCCACTCGACGGCCACTTGGTCTACGATGCCCACTACCTCGACTCGCTCATCGTGTGCCAATTCGAGACTGGCGTGGTGAAAGTAAACCCCGCCATGCTGCTACGCGGCGACGACATGCCCGACATCTGCTACGCCAACAAGGTACTAAGACCACACGGAAAGGTCACGTTCCAATGCAAGGGCTCCGGGACTAAAGAGCTCGTGGTCGTGGCGGAAGGCAACGCAGAGGTAAGCATGATGGTTGACGATGAGAAAAACGACATACACATCGCAGGGGCGAAGAGCCATGGCGTGGGAACGGCCTACGCGCGGTGGAAGATGCCACGGTTCTCCACTTTCTTGGTGACGGTGGAAAACAAGACCGACGCCGCCGTCAGCTTCGTGCTGGCGATAAACCAGTAAGCTGCTACGACACACAAGACCCATGTATCAACGCACAAACCTCGTATCATGCGAACCGCTATCTCGCTAATCCTCCTTTGCCTTGCGACGTGTGCCATGTCGCAGACGCCTATCGCCCATTACCAAAAGGGCGACTCATTGGCCGCGCGCGGACTGTATGGTGCCGCCATACAAGAGTTAGGACTGGCCGAGAAAGACGAGGGCAAGCTACTCAGAAACCGCAGGCAATTGCTCTACGGCCGCCTTGCCTATGCCCATCAGCAACTTGGCGAATACCGAAAGGCCCTCGGCTACTATGAGAAACAATTGGGAATGATGGGGCCGTCGTCGCCAAGCCGCGACGACATCATGCTCAACATGACCGACCTCTACCTGCTCACTGGCGAATACCGAAAGGTGATTGCCGTCCTCGGCAAGCTGCCTGGCGACAACGCCAAGAAGACCATCAACATGGCTTCGGCGTTGTGCCGCATGGGGAAAACGGACGACGCGCTCAAGTTGCTCGACGAAGTGGCGACGAGGACGGCTCCATGCGCCACGGCCATAATGAGGCAGGCAAACGTGGCGGCACTGCAAAACAAGGCTTTCGTCCTCGACATGACAGGGCGGCACGCGGAGGCTTACCTCTTGATGAAAGCAGTGCTGCCAAGACTGGAGACAAAAGAGGAATATTACCAAGCCTTGGGCAATTTCGCGCTCACGGAGTCGGCACTCGGCAAGAGCGGCGACGCATTGGGCCACATAGACCAATGCATCGCCTGGCAGAAGACGCGGCTCGGAAAGAACCACGACGACGTGGCGATATCCACGCGAAAGAAGGCGGAGATACTCATGGCGGCAGGGAAGACGGCGGAGGCGGAGAAAGCCTTCAAGGAGTTTTTCGGCATTGAGCGACAAAACATTGAAAAGAATTTCGCGTTCATGACCGAGAAGCAACGACGCGACTACTGGAACTCGAAAAAAGACCTCATAGCCGAGTGCCATGCCTTGGGAAGCCAAAACCCACGGTTCCTCTTCGACGTGGCGGTGTTCTCCAAGTCGGTTTTGCTGCAATCCAACAAGGACTTCTACCGCTTGGTGTCAACCGACAAGCGACTTAAAACTGAATACGAGCGGTTGCTGGTATTGAGAAGCAAAGCCGCCAACCTCAGCGGGCCGCGACGCGACTCAATGGAAATCGCCATGGAAAGGAAGGAGCGCGAGCTTATGGGCAAACTGCCCGTCTGGCAAGGGTTCTCCCGGCAGATGAGCGTCACGGGCGGCGACATCGCCCGTGCCTTGACACGCCCTACCGACCGCGCCGTGGAGTTCGTGAGGGTGAACCGTGGCGACACCACGCTCTACGCCGCCTTGATGATTGACCCGCAAGGCAAGGCGACCTACATCACCATTGATACCGAGCAAGGGCTCTACGAGCACGCGTTGCACGGCAACCCCTTGCTTGGCACGTTGAGGGAGGCATTGCAATCGCATCGCCACAGCGACAAGGACAACATCTATACAGACACCTTGCTTGGCAGGAAGATATGGACTCGCGTGATGAAGAACGTGCCAAGGAAAGGAAGGCTCTTCTTCGCCGCGGACGGGCTGTTTCACCTGTTGGCCATAGAATACCTCAACTTCGACCGTCCCGATTGCGAACTCTACCGCGTGTCGTCCACACGCTACCTGCTCGAGCGTCGCAAGGGCGGCAACACCCCCACGCTATTGCTCCTTGGCGGCATCGATTACAACGACGCGGCACTTGCCAAGTGGCAAGACTCCCCCGACCGCTACACCAGCCAGATGCTCGCCGAAGACCGCATGCCGCCAGCCGTGGGCGGAGGCTATGGCTACCTGCCTGGCTCATTGGCGGAGGTTGACGCCATAGCCTCGACATACAAGCGAGGCAAGGCCACCAAGCTCACGCGGAGGCAGTGCGACGAGGCCGCGGTGAAAGCCATGATGGGAAGATACGGCATCGTACACGTCTCGACACATGGTTACAGCACCGACAACGAAGCGCCCACGCCTGCCGAATACGACAAGGACCGCCTGCGCGAGGACTTGTCGATGCGGCGTTGCGGCATGTTGCTCTCCGGAGCAAACACCCTATCATTGCCAAACGACTCCAACCGCCACCATGAGGACGGGGTGCTGTCAGCCCAGGAGGTAAGCGACCTTGACCTCAGCCACGTAGACCTCGCCGTGCTCTCAGCTTGCCAGACCGGGCTTGGCCACGTCACCTCGGATGGTGTCTTCGGCATGCCCCGCGGGCTGAAGAAGGCCAACGCCGGCACCGTGGTGGTGTCGCTGTGGGAGGTGAGCGACAAGGCCACGCAACTTCTCATGTGCCATTTCTACCAAAACATGGAGCGAGGCATGGGCAAGCGCGCGGCCCTGGCAAAGGCGCAAAGGCAGTTGAGGGAAACCGTGCTCACGGAGAAGGAGACCTACGGCGTGTTCGACCCTACCACGGGAGCCACGCGGCAGGAAGAACACGTCGTGAGGACAACCTTCGACAAGCCTCACCTTTGGGCGGCATTCATCCTCATCGACGGAATATAAGCCATGCGCCAACCATAACGACAAAACAACAAAACACTTACATAAAACCATGAACAGGATATTATCACTGCTCCTTCTCGTGACACTACAGTGTCTCGCCACAACAACCGTTGCCCAACCCAAGGCTCATGCCGCGACTGCCAACGCTCACGCTAACATGGCAAAGGGCAAGGACGTGTCAACCTACGACCTGCTCGTGTTCCAAGACAAGAACATCGGCAAGGACATCACGCGCAAATATGGCGCGCAGCTCGAGGGCTTGCGCCAAGACATGAGCCGCGGCTACCTCTCCAACCTTCTCGGGCAAGGGCTGACGGCCGCCAAGAAAGCGGCAAGCACCTCACTGATGGGACTGGTGTCAACCGGTGTCAACATGATCGGCGACATGGTGAGGTCGAAGAAAAACGACTGGAGCGCAGCGGTGGCACGCGAGAACGTGTTCGTAAAGACTCTGCCCATGATGGAAAACATAGAGGATTTCTACAGCGACGTGTCGTTCGCCGGGGCACTCGACCCAAGTTCGCTGTCGTTCAACGGCTTTGGCTGCCTGCAGAAGCGCGACAACGACACGGTGCTCTACATGGTGTGCCACTTGGACACCACCGAGTATGGCGTGGGGCGCATATTGAAGCACTCCAAGTTTGAGCTAACCTTGGACACCCTTGTGTTCAACCCCTACAAGTGTGACCTGCCAAACGACTCGACCATGCCTTACTCAATGCGCGTGCCGTTCTCCTTCACCAACCGCGACAACCTCAACCTGCAAATCAGCCTCAACGTCATGTCGTCGTGGATAAACCAGGCCATACAGTTGCATCGCGACCAGACGCTCGGCCAGTTCTTCGTCAACGTGCCCATCAACGAAAACACGCTCGACGCCGACTCCGTGTTCCGCTTCTACCGCGGGTCGTCCAACAACAAGGCCGTGTGCGACATCACGGGCGAGAGCTTCATAGTGCCGAGGAGCTACATAGGCGTGCGCGACGCTAACGGAAGGTTCCACGACGCGTGGGGCACCGGGCAATACAAGATGTCGATGACGCTGAGGGAGACCTGCTCCAACACCGAGGCCTTCGACAAGAACTGGAAAGCCGACTGGAAGGCGCGCAAGATGAACAAGGGCCACAAGGTCGACTTCGGAAGGGCCATGCGCCAGCTGTGGGATGCCAACGGCAGCAAGTGGGTCATGTCAATAGTGGAAGCCCCAGCGAAGATGCTCACCCAAGACTTCCTCGCCACGATAGGATTCTTGCAGCCACAGGCGACGGGCGCGGCGGCAATGGGGGCAATGGGGGCAATGGGAGCTTCCGGTGCAGCCATGATGAAGACTCCCTCGCAACAAGGCACCGCCGGTAAACAATAAGCCTGTTGTCAAAAGTTTCGTAAAATACATATCCTTCATATATAAATATATGAGAAAAATCCTCCTGCCTGCAATTCTCCTTTTTGTCGCCAGCATGGTGTCGCGAGCCCAGACCAAGGAGTCGGACGCGATATTTGCCCAAGGCGTAAGCCTCTACAACAAAGGCAAGTACAAGGATGCCATCAACCTGTTCGCGCGGTGCGACTCCATCGACGCCTTGACCCTGCCAGCGGAAAGCAGCCGCGCGTGGTACGGCAAGGTATGGATGGGCGCGTGCTACCACAAGTTGGGGGATGACGCGAAGGCCAAAGAGCTGTCGCCCTACTATACCGCGCCACCAGTGGACAGGCGGCTCACGGTGCAGTCGGACAGCCTTTCCGACTTGGTCATGCCCATGTATCAAGAAGGCAAGGCCACCGAGTCCGCGCCAATCCTGAAACGCGTGATGGAACTGGAGCGCGAGAACCTTGGCGAGAACTCCGTGTGGTGTGCTAACACCATGATGCTCTACGCCAATGCCCTCGCCCACTCCACTGGTGATTTCAACGAGGCGAGGACCTACGTTGACAAGGCTTTGGCGGTGTTCAAGGTCTACGGTATGCACGACAGCTACATCCAGGCCAACGACTTGCTCTACGGATGGTATCTCGACACGGGCGACTACGCTACGGCAAAGGAGCTGCTTACCGTCTCGCGCGACTTGCGCGTAGCCAACAATTACCCCGAGCTGGAAATCGCCGTGGACAACGCCACGATAGCCGAATGCGACATATTCACCGGGAAACCGCGGGAGGGGCTCGACAGCATCACGTCCATCGCTGCCAGATGTGTAGACCAACTCGACATGGGCAAGGAGTCGTATCTCTACGGACGGTGGACATACGCCATAGCCTCGGCCAACTATGCCTTGGACAACCAGCAAGAGGCTTACGACAAGGCGACGGAGGCAAAGCGCATACTGGAAAACAACGGCGACAACTATTCGTTCGCCCATTTCCAGAACGACCTGTGCATTGCCCTGTCGGCATTGAACCTAAAGAAGGACAACGCCACCGAACTGACAAGGCAAACCAAGGACAACTACCTCAACTCTGAGTTCGCCCTGACTCCAAGTTTCATATCCCTGTTGGACATATACTACCACAACGCCTACAAGTCCATGACCAAGGAAGAGAGAGTGGAGACCATGGAAAAGCAACTCTCATTGGCAGGGCAAGTGTATGGCAAGAACAGCGTTTTCTACCTGTCAACACTGACAAGAACCATCAATCACCAAATGGACTTCCCCGATGTCGAAGCCATGATGGCTAAGGCCTACGCGCACATAAAGGAGGCCGGGGAAATAATCTGCGGCATGGACAGCGTACCCACGCATATCATAGCCGACGTGTACCAAAAGAAGTCGATAATCGACGCTGGATATTACAACAAGGCCGACGAGGCGGAAAAAGACTTGCTTGAGGCGCTGCCAATAATGGAAAGGCACGGCGGAAAAGACCGTGCGTATTATTCCATCGTGGCCGAACTCGCCAAGCTCTGCCAAAACTCCGGGAGATACGAGGAGGCCTTCAACCACTACGCCAAGATAGAGGCGTTTTACGAGAAGACTGGCGACACCGCAAACGAGAGCTACCTGAAAACATTGCTGAACATAATACAGTATTGCCAATCGGTGGGCGATGCCAGCAAGATGGAAGCCTATACCCAAAAGGCCGACAATGTGGTGGAAGGCGCGGAAAACTTGCGAAACACTTACACGTACCTGGCACTGCTTGTCAACAAGAGCGTGCTGGCTCTCAAGAAAGGCCATGCCGATGAATGCGACCGAATGGTGGACGAGGCATTGGCCACCAGCAAACGGATAAACACTGGCTCAGAGGGCGAGGACGCTTGGGTCATGCTCCCGATAGTGGCAAACCACTGGATGTCGGGCAACTACGCCAAGGCGGAAACGATGATGAAGGAGATAATGACATCGTTCGGGAAAATCATCGGCAAGACCAATTCCGACCTATTGGTGGGGAAGGGATGGCTGGCAAGGATGTACGTGACGGACGGTAAATACGCGGAAGCGAAAGCCATCATGGACGAGATTATGCCCGAACTGCCAAGCTACACGCTGGAACCGAAGAACAAGGCCAACATCCTTTACATAAACAGCGACTTGAACATCAGGCTCAAGAACTACAAGGAAGGCATCGCCGGCACCAAGCAGCTCAACGCGCTCTTGGCTGACATCGTGCGCAACAACTTCTCGTGGATGTCGTACAGGCAACGCACCACCTTCTGGGACGAATTCTCCAGCTGGTACCAGTACGACTTCCCGCAGTTCTTCTACCGCTTCCCCAATGATGAGGTAAGCGGCTTCGCCTACGACAACGCCTTGCTGAGCAAGGGACTGCTGCTCAACTCGGAGACCGCCATCAACAAGTTCGTAAGCGAATGCAAGGACAAGCAGGTGCTCAACCTCTACAACGAGATTAAAGCCGACAAGGCGCGCCTCGACCGCATGACGCAAGCCGGGCGGACAGGTTCCGAATATTCTGCCTTGGCGGCGGAGACCGAGGGCAAGGAGAGGCGGCTGCTCTCCATGTCAAAGGCATACGGCGACTACACCAAGCGCCTCGCCGTGGGATGGGCCGACGTGCGGCGAAGCCTGAAACCCAACGAGGCGGCGATAGAGCTGATGAGCATTCCACTGAACGCCGACTCCACCATGCTCTCGGCCCTCGTGCTGCGACACGACAGCAAGGTGCCGCGGCGCGTGGACCTCTGCGCGGAGAGGCAGATTTCCGCCATAGGCCAAGACAGCCTATATAGCACCGACAGGCTCTACCATCTCGTGTGGAAACCGCTCGAAAGCGCGCTCCAAGGTGCCACGCGCGTCTATTTCTCGCCAGCCGGAGCGCTGCACAGCGTGGCGATAGAGTATGCGCCCGACGGGCGTGGTACGTTGGCCGCCGAGAGATTCAACCTCTGCCGCCTGTCATCAACGAGGGAGATAGCCCTGGAGCAGACAAGGCCCGACAAGGAGCAGGCCACACTCTATGGCGGGCTGGAATACGACACCGACGCGGAGACGCTGAAGGAGGTGAACCAAGCCTACGCCACCGACGCCTACCGCTCGCGCGCCCTGACCGACGACAGGTCGATGCGCGCCGGCGTGATGCCGCTCGAAGGCACGGAGAAAGAGGTGCGTAACATAGCGGCGATAATGAAGGACGCCAAGGAGAGATACAAGGTCTACTCCTCGTGCGAGGGAACGGAAGAGTCGTTCAAGGCCCTCTCGGGCACCGACAACACCTGCCTCCACATCGCCACCCACGGCTTCTACATCCCCGACAAGGGCGGCAACGGACGCGCGCGCCAGACGTTCAGTTTCATGGTCAACGACAACTCCATACCCGAGGAAGACCGCGCCATGACGCACAGCGGACTGCTCTTCGCCGGAGCCAACGCCACCCTCCACAACGAGACCTTGCCCTACAACCTTGAGGACGGCATACTGACATCGCAAGAAATCACGAGCCTCGACTTCCGCAAGGTAGACCTCGTGGTGCTCTCGGCCTGCCAGACCGCCCTCGGCGACATGACGGGCGACGGAGTGTTCGGCCTGCAACGAGGATTCAAGAAGGCAGGGGCGAAGACGCTGCTCATGAGCCTGTGGAAGGTGGACGACACCGCCACGCAGATTCTCATGACGCGATTCTACACCAACTATCTCAGCGGCGACACCAAGGGGCAGAAGCGCGCCTCGTTCGTGAAGGCGCAACAATACCTCCGCGCGTGCGACGGGGGCAAGTACGACAACCCTGTATACTGGGCGGCGTTCATAATGCTCGACGCGCTGAGTTAGCCACGGCGCGGGAAAACGCCAGGAAACGCGCCATTCCTCATTAAGCTGAAAAGAGGGTGTGTCAAAACTGTTTTTTTTTCTGGAAAAATTACGCTAAAATCTGCCGAATAGCTTAAAATGAGCTATTTATGAGCTTTTCACCTCAATAGAGGTAATGATTTGGCAGCAGTTCTAACTTCTGCATTGTGCATAAGTTTGCTTGTCAAACAACTCTTTTCGATGGCAAAGGTACAACAACTTTGTGGATTAACGAAAATCGCATATGCTTTTTAGATTTTATTTTCAGTTGGGTGTTACATTTGCCGTACAAGTTCCTTATGCGTAATTATCTGTTATGAGAATGTTAAAAATGAACCGCAAAGTACATTTAATCGTCTAATGTTTCTTGTTTATGAAACAATATATTTATCTTTGCACAAAGATGAATATGTATGGCACAAAATATCTTCCGACTTGTCTTGACAGACGAGGCACAAAACTTTATTGAGAGTTTACCAGAAGCGGTATCTTACAAGATTTACTACAACATCAAGCGTGTTGCAGGTGGAGAGCGTAATAAAGAACTTTTCAAGAAGTTGGAAAACTCGGAAATATGGGAGTTCCGTACATTGTACAACAAAATTGCTTATCGCTTGTTCGCCTTTTGGGACAAGGACAAAAAAACATTGGTGATTGCCACTCATGGCATTATCAAGAAAACTCAAAAGACACCGAGTAGGGAAATAGCAAAAGCAGAAGCAATAAGAAAAGAATATTTCAAAAACAAATAATCATGGCACAGATGAATCTTACCCCATTGGACGATGTGCTTGACAAGCACTTTGGAAAAATCGGAACTCCAAAACGTGATGCTTTTGAAAGTGATGTGGACGAGGCATTGCACGCATACCGTTTGGGAGAAGCAATCAAGAAAGCTCGTATAGAACAGAATTTGACACAAGAACAACTTGGTGAGCGTATCGGTGTGAAAAGAGCGCAGATTTCTCGCTTGGAAAGGGGGTATAGTATAACAATACCTACTATGCGAAGAGTATTCAAAGCTCTTGGTGTGGTAACTGCAACCGTAGATTTAGGGATTGCAGGAAAAGTGGCATTGTGGTAGATAAAACGCAGTGCATATGGCTTTAGAGATGAAAGGTATTTAAACTAAATCCATACGCACTGCATGCTATCACTTGACAAAATAGTAGTGTGTCTGTATCATAAAAGGAATAATTTAAGACAGTATTTCCTTTTTTAGTGCTTTTATTCGTTGTTCTATAATTCTGTCCCACAATCTAGAACCGCCCAACTCCGAGGCTGGAATATATTCTCCATACTTTTCGAGAAATTCCTCATTGTAGATAATAGAATCGTCACCATATCGGTCGATTATGTATGCCCAATACCATCTGTCAGCATACTTGATTAAAAGTTCATGGGTCATGCTGATACAAGATTTGTCAGATAGTATTTTCCAATCCCAATAATCCTTAAAAGTCTCAATGTTGTCCTCTGTAAACAATAGTGGACTATTATTTGAACTCAACTTATGCCAGTCAAGTTTATGCTTGAAGTTTTCAAGTAGGCTTTTTGTCCACACAACATCATGGTTTCCAGAAAGTTCTTTCCAGTCCACATAATTCATATACTTCTCAAGCAACCGCTCTGTCCAAGAGAAATCTTTGGAGAGTTCTTTCCAAGCAGCCTCGTCCATCATACGAGAGACTAATTCTTTGTTTAACTTATCATTTGCCATATCTTTGAAATTTTAATTATGTTATTGGGTGCAAAGGTATGGCTATGATGCCCCATTATTTATGACAGGTTAGAACTAAATCAAAATTCCTTGAAAGTTTCATTGTTGCTTCACTGCTTTTGGGTCGAAGTAAGCACCGTGTTTATCTTGCCAAAAACTTTCAATCTAAAACTTGACCACTTTATTCAACAACGAAAAGAGCCATGTCATTACTCCAAAACAGAGTTGACATGGCTCTTTTATGTTTATTGGCTACAATCTGTAACTTTTCAGAGAGGTCATGTTTGCTTTGACACACCCTCTCCTTTTTTCGTATCCGGTTTCGTGCCCACTTACCCATGAAATGTTAAAAACAATGGTTTTGCGCACTTTTATAGTACTATGTATTGCATAGTTCCCAAGCATTACCTATCTTTGCAAACGTATTAACCACAACCATTAAAGCAATGAACATCGACAATGCCAAATCCCAGATGCGCAAGGGCATGCTCGAATACTGCATCATGCTTCTGCTCCGCCACCGCGCGGCCTATGCCAGCGACATCATAGCGCGGCTGAAGGAGGCCGAGCTGATAGTGGTGGAGGGCACGCTCTACCCACTGCTGACGCGCCTGAAGAAGGACGGCCTGCTCTGCTACGAATGGCAGGAGTCAAAACAGGGACCGCCACGCAAGTATTACGCGCTGACGGCCGACGGCGAGGCTACGCTCAGTGAGCTCGACAAGGCGTGGCAAGAGATAGCCCACACCGTGGGGGTATTGAAAGACGCGCGACAAGACGCTAACTCGCAACCAAACCAATAACTCTTAAAAATCGAAAACGTCTATGAAAAAGAACATCAACCTTAATTCCGCAACACTATAATTTAACTTTATTTATAAGTTCCTGAGCAACAAAAAGTTGCCCAGGATTTTGCCATGTCAGAATTTTCACTTATCTTAGTGTTGCAAAAAGAAAACAAGCAAAACTCTAATATGACA
>JALEJI010000009.1 GCA_022769825.1 Prevotella sp.
TCTTTTTTGTCTGCCTCGTTCTTGTTTACTTCCTCAAAACGTTCGGCATGTACGCCTGATAAGGCTACTGCCATTCCACCGACATCCATAACGAGCTTGCGGTCTCGGGCTATGCGGATTACATAACCTTCGAGTCCGGCATATTCACCAGTCACAATACGAAGTAGGGTGCGGTTCTTGGAATAATAAACAAAAGGACGAAGAAGGAAACGGAGACGTTCTGGCTCGGTTTCTGCCACACGCATGAATGGCTCCATCTGGTTGCAAGGGATAGTGGCAACCTTTCCTGTACTACAATTTTTACGGAGTTTGTATGAATTTACGTTTTTATTTAAGTAGTCCTGTAATGTTTCTGGGTCACCTTGCAAGAATATCAGTCCACTTACCGAAGGGGTTTCCACTTCGCGCATTCCACCTCTGTTCCTGTGACGGGGGACATATTTTATTGTCTTATGCACAAAATGGGTTACTCCATCTTTCTTTAGCTGTTCTTCTATCGACTTTACTTTTTGATTGTGTACAAAAAGATAACTCCATGACGTGCAGTTATCTTTCACCTGCGAACACTTCTTTATCGCTGAACCAATCATTTCGTCTGGCTCAGAAACGTGTGTGCCCTCTGGAAATTCATTGCTTTCAGATGTCTGAAAACGCTTTGTTTCGTCGGCTGTAGACTGAGAAACCGTGCAATCCTGCTTCATAACTTCTCCGCTACTTTATGTCACTGCTGGCTACCATCACCTGGGATGACAATGCCATTTTTACAATAACATTGTTCATAAATTCATACTATCTGTGTGTATGTTTGTCCAGTTATGGGATTCAATGTTTTACAAATCAAATGTGCTGATTGCGCCGCATTTTCACCTCATAGTGGCTTTGTGTCTCTATCTCTTTACGTACTGTTTTCACATGATAAAATAGTATCTACCTTGTAAAGGTACTACTTTTCCTTCACTTCTTATCATTTTTGAATGAAATAGTTTAGCAAACCCCGAATTTCCCCTAACATGTTTTACAAATCCGCCTTTTCAAGGCTTCAAAAGCCCTTTGTTTACAGCATTCTTCCCTTTGTGCATGTTTTATCATGTGAAAACAATCACTCCTCCCTCCATTTGTTAAACACTCCTCAACCTCCTATTCTCTTTATAATCCTCTTGTTCGCCTCATCGATTCTTGATATATCGATGGAGTTCAGATACACCTGTGTCGTCTTTATGGAATTATGTCCCATTCCCTCACTGATGACAGCGATAGGTATGTTCATATCTCTGGCCACGCTTGCCCAAGTATGCCGTGCGACATAAGTGGTAAGTGGCATTTTCGCTGCATGCTGCCTGTCATGGATTAATACAAGGCTAATTCTGTATTGCCTTCTTTAGTAAAAATCATCATTCCAAATTTTGGAAGATGCCAAATAGCAGCAGCTGATATTGCTGTCCGCCGAATCTTTAATGCAATAAAAGCCCGAAATCCCATTAAACTGGGGTTCGGGCTAAAGATTTGTGACTTCGGAGTTTTAGCTGACAGCTATAAAGACCAAACCTTCATTTGATGACCTCTAAGTCCCAGCTCCATTTGTCGAAATAGAGGTTGCCGCCCTGCCATTCTACTTCTCCACGCTGGAAATCAACTGTCTCGCTGCGTGGCCATTTCTTAACAGGGGAAAAACTTTCTCCGAAATCAGAGTTGACGACCATTCTCCATGAGTCTATGCCTCCAAGGAAGAACCACTTTTCATTCTCGTTCTTGGCGTAAGTAGGGATTCCGAACGACATGTCAACAGGCACCCAGCCAATGCCCTCGAAATATATCTCACCCCAGTCATGGAGGTTCTCGGCATTGGGATGAAGCATGAAACCACTCTCAAAATGCGCGGGAATGCCACTGATGCGACAAAGCGTCAGGAAAAGAAGTGTCACTTGACCGCAATCGCCATGATGGTTCTCAAGCACATATTCCGGGATGTTCTCTATCGTGGAATATTCTCTCGCCGAAGCCCAAGGGAAGTTATCGTTTATCCACTTGAAAATACGTTGTGCCTTAATCACGGGGTTCGTTACCCCTTGTGTCAGACTATCAGCCAGCTGCCTTAACCTTGGCGTGAAAACAATGTGGCGGTCGCGTTCGGATGTGAACTTCTTGTACAAGGCGGAGCTTGTGTCATAAGGCTTTACCGATTTCGATAGTATGTTGAACCAACTGCCATACGAGACATACTCAAACTCCTCTGAAAAGACGGTAGGTTTCCCAGCCTCCGCTTTCTTTTCCATATAAACTGACGAATGGGCACAATCAACGGGAGAACGCTGATATTGGCTCTCACTCGTTGATAGCAGCTTTACATTTTGCTGCCTTGCGACGTCTGTTCGCGGGAATGGAAGCCAACAACGTATTGTTTCCCCATCGGGCACGGCATCGGCTTTCACGGTCAATGTGTATTTGACCTTTATCTTCTTTGGCTCGGCCAAGCGTTTCTGATTGCTTGGGGCATTGCTTATGATTTTAGGCACATTCTCCATGTCGGCTTTTTCCGTGCCTTCCAATGCTTCGCCGTCTTTCTTCAACTTAATGGCCCTGCACGTCTTGTCAATGCGAAACAGGTTGGGCGCCGCATTATAAAAATACCTCTTCTCGCCGTCAATGACGCGCAGCTCCAAGGCACCGCTCTTCTCCCATGTCCTCATTTGAGTCTCCGTGACGTTGGGAATATAGCGATGAATATAATCCAACACGCTCTTCTCATCCTTGCAGAAATCAACGAGCAAGCGATGGTGCAGGTCAGCTTCCCATGAATAGCCCTTGCTACAGTTCTGGGCTGACACAGGCGCGTTAGACAGCAAGCCGATGGTTAATCCCACAAGATACATTAATCTTTTCATTGCCTTTGTTAAATTGGTTGGTGCCTATTTTATTATTGACGAAGCCACTGCGTTGGCAACGTATGAGCGAAGTGCGATAACGTTGCCCTTGCCATCTGGATGAACACTGTTGGTAAGAAGGATTACGCTGACGTCGTTTACTGGGTCAATTACAATGCTTGTGCCAGTGAATCCCGTGTGCCCGTATGTTGCCGGACTAAGCATGTCGCCATTGTTTGAGGCATAATCGGAATGACAGTCCCATCCTGGCGTGCGTCCGAATTTAGCCGCTCTCTTTGGCACGGTGCGCATGGCCTTCACCGCCGCTGCGCTTAATATGCGGTGGCCATTCCAAGTCCCGCCGTTTTGGAGTGCCGCGCATAGTATGGCAATGTCCTCTGCAGTTGAGAACACGCCCGCGTTGCCCGATATGCCGCCATTAATGATGCGTGCCAATGGGTCGTGGACTACTCCTTGCAGGCACTTGCCGTCGGCCTGTTTCTCTGTTGGTGCGCACTGCTTGGCAAGCGCGGGAGATGGAGTATAGGCAGTGTGCCGCATGCCCAAGACGTCAAAGATGTGCTTCTTGGCGAAGACATCAAGGCTCTCGCCGGAAATGGTCTCAATGATTCGTTGCAACGTGATATAATTGATGCAACTGTACTGAAAATCTGTTGTTGGCTCGAAGTCGCGTTTGCAATGAGAGATATAATCTATCAGTCCGTCGCGGTTAGGCGCGCCGTATTTTTCCTTAACCTTGTTGATGTCCGCGTATGGTGGCAATCCTGAGACGTGCGTCATCAAGTCGACGACACGTATCGATGTGACGTTGCCGGCGGAGTCTTTCCAATTCTCGAATCCCGGAATGAACATGTCCACACGGTCAAGAAGCCTTAACTTTCCCTGCTCGATAAGCACCCAAGCTGATATTGCCGTCGACATGGCCTTGCTGCACGATGCCATATCGAAGACCGTCTCAGTGGTCATTTTCTCCACCTTCGGGTACACCCTCTTGTTGCCATAAGCCTTCAGATACGCTATTTTTCCATGTCGCACCACGCAAAGCACGGCTCCGGGAGCGTCTTTCTCGGCAATGGCCTTGTTGATGGCACTGTCGGCATAAAGAAGTTGAGAAGCGTCCAACCCAACTTCCGCCGGTTCACAATGTTCAAGACCTTGAGCGTTAGCATTGACGATGCCAAGCATCAGGCCAATAACAATTAACAATTTCTTCATACTCTCTGTATTATTTCTTGGCATTATTACGACTAATCAGCAAGCACAGCCCTATGAATGTAAAGAGCGCGTTAAGGATAAGCAGCTCATAGCTGAACTTGTATCCATTAAACCATGTCTCGGAGTTCTCTTGGAGAATGAAACACAGTATAGGTGACACTATAGCCACGAGTGGCACATATTTGGCTTTAGTCTTTGCCTTCACGATTATGCCGAAGGCGAACATTCCAAGTATGGGGCCATAGGTGTAACTGGCAAGCACGTAAACGGCATCTATCACGCTCGTGTTGTTGAGCAGTCCGAAGACATAGATGACAACCGCCATCAATAATGCCATGAAGACGTGCACCGTCTTTCTTGTCTTGGTCAGGGACGTGCCATTCGGGTCGTTGGCATTCTTCTTGTCAGCGTCAAGAATGTCGAGCGTGAACGATGTGGTAAGGGCTGTGAGCGCTGAGCCTGCCGCGGAATAGGCCGCGGAGAACAAGCCCACGACGAAAAGCACGCCGACAATCGCGGGCAGATATTGACTTGTGGCCACTGCCGGGAATAGCGTGTCGCCCGTGGCGGTGATGCCAACCTTTGAGGCAAAGAGGTAAAGAAGCACGCCAAGCATCAAGAACAGGAGGTTGATGAAGAATTGGCACACTATGCTGACCATCATGTTCTTCTGCGAGTCTTTGTAGTTTCGGCAGCTAAGGTTGCGTTGCATCATGTCCTGGTCGAGTCCAGTAGTGGCTATCATCGTGAAGATTCCGGCTATGAACTGCTTGAAGAAATAACGCTTGTCGTTGACGTCATCGAAGAAGAAGACCTGGCTCATGCTGCTGTTGGATATTGACTGGAACATCCCCTTAAAGCCAAGGTTCAACTCTGATGATATGAAGACTATGCAGAGCACGACAGAGAGGACGAGGCACAACGACTTGAGCACGTCGGTCCAAATGACTGACTTCACGCCTCCTCGACAAGTGTATATCCAAACGAGGAACACGGTGAGAAACACGTTTAATACAAAAGGCAGGTGGAATGGCTCAAAGACAAGCAGCTGAAGGGTAAGGCATACAAGGAAAAGCCTGACAGACGCGCCAAGCATCTTGGAGATGAAAAAGAACCATGCCCCGGTCTTATGAGACCGCGCCCCGAACCTGTCCTCCAGATATTGGTACACCGACACCAGTTTCATCTTATAGAACAATGGCACCAAGACAAACGCTATGATGAACTGCCCCACGACAAATCCCATCACCATCTGCAGGTAAGAGAAACTCTTGTCGGCCACCATGCCGGGGACCGACACGAATGTCACGCCCGACAGGAAAGAGCCCATCGTGGCTATGGCCACGAGAAACCAAGGCTGTTTTCTTCCCCCGAGGAAGAAGCCTTGGTTGTCGGTCTTTCTTCCAGCGAGCCAAGACACTGTGAAAAGTATTATGAAATAGGCTATTATGGTTATCGTTACGGTTATCGGACTCATGTTGTTTGGGTTAAGATTATTATAATAATATGTGTCAGAGCTTCACTTTCACTTTCCTTGCCTTGCTTTCGTTCGACATCTTGTCGAGAGCTGTCACTATGTAAGTGTATTTGTTCCGCCCCTTGTCGTATGGTAGTTTATAGAACGTGTCTGACGTTATGGCTACAATCTTTGAGGGATCCTCGATGTTCACCTTCTCGCCCTTTGCAAAGCGATATACCACATATTGTTTTGCCACGTCGTTCCATTGCTTTCCGCGCGGCACGGACCAGAAGAGTATGTAGCCATCGCGTGTCCATACCGCTTTCACCTTGCGAGGTTTCTTTGGGCGCTTGCCGTCTATGAAGGGCATCAAGGGTTGCAAGGCTGGATGTTTCCAATAGGCCGTGCGCAACACCGACCCGTAGTTGCCAACGTTGTCCTCCACGGCTTGTGCATACCAAAGCACGGTGCCTTGCACATGTGGCAAAGACCTGTGGAGCTGGTGTTTTGCCGGCATTTGGTTGATGTTGGGATTGTCAAGGTCGGTAGAGTTGGCCGTTGCGACCACGCTCTCGCCAATATACAGTGGGCGGTTGGCCGCATGCTTGTCCCACCATTTTATCAAGGTCTTGTAATCGGCCACACGATGGCCTATGTTCCAATAGAGCTGTGGCACGCAGTAGTCTACCCAACCATTGTTGACCCAAAGCAGCACGTCGGCATAGAGGTCATCGTAGTTTTGTAAGCCATTAGTGGCTGAGCCATTCTTTGGGTCGCTGCCCTGGTTGCGGTATATGCCGAACGGAGACACGCCAAACTTCACCCATGGCTTGCGTTTGTGTATCGTCTCGTCGAGCTGCTTGATAAAACGGTTCACATTGTCGCGACGCCAGTCGCCTATGTTCTTGAAACCGCGTGGATTTGCGCGAAACTGGTTTTCGTCTGGTATGGTCTCGCCTGCCACCGGGTATGGATAAAAATAGTCATCGATATGAAGTCCGTCAATGTCGTAACGGCTCACTATGTCGTCAACGACCTTGCATGTGTAGTCTGCTGCTGCCTTGCATGCCGGATTCAAGATAAGCTGTCCGCCATAAGGGAAAGTCCAGTCAGGATGCTGTGCTGCCACGTGGCCGTTGGCGAGTGACGACGTGCCCTTTGTCTTGGCCCTGAAAGGGTTAATCCACGCGTGCAGTTCCATTCCGCGACGGTGGCATTGGTCTATCATCCACAGCAACGGATCCCAATAAGGACTCGGCGCCTTGCCTTGCTGTCCGCTGAGGTAGCGACTCCAAGGCTCATAGTCACTTTTGTAAAGGGCGTCGCACTCCGGACGCACTTGGAAGATGATGGCGTTCACGCCGTCGGCTTTCAGCACGTCGAGTTGCCTGCTCAGCTTTTGCTGTATCACTTGCGTTGGCAGACCTTGAAACTGTCCGTTTACGGCTTGGATCCATGCTCCACGAAACTCTCGCTTCTGGGCGAACGTGCCTAATACGGACAATAATAGTATGGCTATAAAATAGAATCGTTTCATAATGTGTACAAAGTTACAAAAAATAAGGGCACAAACAACATGTTCATGCCCTTATTTTTAATCCAATATGTTTAACAAACAATAATTTTGTTCTCTTTATGCAATCTTAGCCATCAGAATCGGTAGCCAATTGTAAACAATAACTGGTTACGATTTACACTGACCTTAGAGGCGTCGGCGATATTTGAGTAGGTCTCGTCTTCCTTGCTTGAGGGATAATAGCTCATGAAAGGATAGAAGTCGCCTTTGGTGCTGCTGTATTGATAAGCTATGTCGGCGAAGAACTTGTCGAGCGTAAAGCCGATACCGCAGGTGAAGCGGTTTGTCGCTTTCCAGTTGGTGTAATCAGCCGACGTGGCATATCCCACGCCAGGAGACTGCAGCGAACCGTCACGATACGCGTTGTCGTTAAACTGCGGCGACATGTAGTTGTAACCCACGCGGATGGCCATCTGCGGTATTGGCTTATACTCCAAG
This sequence comes from Prevotella sp., assembly GCA_022769825.1. Classification (GTDB taxonomy): domain Bacteria; phylum Bacteroidota; class Bacteroidia; order Bacteroidales; family Bacteroidaceae; genus Prevotella. The sequence continues at coordinate 7,571 of JALEJI010000009.1, forward strand.
CCCACCTTCAGCAAGTGCACGCTCTTGAGGTTCAGCTCCGTGTCGTTGTTCATCGCGTCATCCGAATTGCTGTCGGAATAGTAGCTTCCAGTCCAATCGTCATAGTAGGTGTTGCCATCATTTATGCGGTTGTCTATGGCGCCGTATTTCTGATACTCATAGGTGATGCCCATGGCGAGATTGTTGCCGAAGGTGTTTCCCAGGCTCACGCCAAACTTCCACGGCGTGTAGACCTTGTAGTCGTAGTCGCTTGAGTTGCCTGTTTCGCTGCCGTTGTTGGCGGGATAGAACGTGAGGTCATAGGCTCCACGCATCGTAAGGTCGTAGAACACTGGCGTATTGACGTAGAGGCCGATACGGAAGGGTGACTCGGCTATCGGGCGGAATATCGCGCCAAACTTGACGTCGAAGCCCGTGCCGTCTATCTTCAGCTGCTCATAGTTGTCAGACAAGGCTCCCGTGGCGTCGTTCTCTGCATAGAGCTTGTTGCCGCGATAGTTCACGTCGTGCAAGCCAAACGTGGCGCCGAGGAACACCCGGTCGTTGATGTTTCCGCTCACGTTGAAATCGTATTCGCCAATATATCCATACTCATGCTGGCCGAAGGCGTATGACGTGGCGTTATAATATGTCATCCCGCCCTTGTCGTTGGCGAGGAATTTGGCATAGCTGTCGTCCACGGCATTCCATGCCATGCTTCCCTTCTCTGCCAACCCATTGGCGTATTTTGCCGCGCTGAGCTTGTTGAGCGAGGCGTTGTTTAGCTTGCCGCTGGTTGACAGTATCTGGTCGAAGTTGCGGCTCTTGTGATAGTTGAACCCGAGGTTCAGCCAAGAGTTGCGTCCTGTCCTTGAAGCCCAAACGAAGCCAACTTGGTCAAAGCTTGCGTTGGTGGCGTCGCCCTTGAAGTCCAAGCCTTTGTCCTTCTTGGCGTTGTCGCCCGACTGCGAGAGTATTCCGCCAGAGATGGCAAACTGCGACTTGCGAAACAGTCCGATACCGGCAGGGTTCGACTGCATGGTCGACAAGTCAGCGCCAAGGGCTTCCATCGCGCCACCCATGCCTACATAGCGAGCCGTTCCGTTCAGCTCGTTCTCCATCAGTTTTGTATCTTGATATGTCTCTTGAGCCGACGTGGACATTGATGCCAGTCCAGCCGCGGCGAGCAAAAGAAAATATTTTGATTTCATGATATTAACGTTTTAATTTCTTGTGGTTTATATAATGATTATGCCGTGTGCCGTAACCATTTAGCGTCTTCCGCCACCGAAGTGGCCGCCTCCACCGCCAAAGCTGCCACCGGAGCGACCGCCTCCGAAGCTTCCGCCTCCAACACTGCCACCACCGAAGCTGCCAGTGTTGCCGCCAAACGAGCGTGTGCCGTAAGACGAGTTGTTGTTGAACGTGCGGTTGCCGTTATATCCGCGGTTGTCATTGGTTCGTGATCCAAACGAGCGGTTGCCGGCGCTGCGGGAGGTGTAACTGCCAAACGAGCGGTTGCCGTTGGATGAGCTGCCATAGGTTCTGCCAGAGGTCCACGTGCGTTGCCCGGTGTAGCCACCAGAGTTCATGCCGCCGTTGTTCACGATCACGCCGCCACCCAAGTAAGGATAGTTCCAGCCGTACCATCCATGGCAATACGGCCAGCCCCAGCCGTAATAGCCATAATAATATGGATTGTACCAGCCGGCATAGCCATAGTACCAAGGGTCATACCAGCCACCATACCAGCCACCATACCAGCCTCTGTACCAAGGGCTGTACCATGAACTGTACCAACCGTATGGGCCATAGAAATTATCGTAGAACCAAGGGTCGTAGAATCCGTCCCAGCGCGACATGCGGCGAGTATATGTGTAGTCGTCGCCATCGTCAAACCTCGCGCTGCCGGGATACACGTAAGCCGTGTCGGCCGCTGACGAGTCACGATACGCGCCATCACCCGGCATGAACGTGATAATGTCGTTGCCCAAAGAGTCGGTGCCTATCTTCTGGTAATAACTGTTAAGCTTTCCGTAACGGTTGTACTCGTCGACACCTCGCTTGCTGCCGCAATAATAGGTTTGCTTCTCAGCCTTTGGCGTGTCAACATTCTTGCTCGGAGTAAAGTAAACGTCGTCTTGTGCCATCGATGCCAGCGGCATCGCACCCGCAACAACTAAAAGCATCAAAAACTTTTTCATATCTTTACCTTTTTATTGATTATTCTTTTCTTGTGTATTCTATTTTCTATAGTGCAAAATTAATGCCTATTCTCTTGCAAATTTACGGAAAAACCCTAACCATTGGTAGGTTTTCCCCTATTTTTTTTACTTTTGCACTGATATTTATATTACATTTTCATTTGATAGCACATCTATTATGGAATATTTAGAGGCAGAGTTCACCATCACTTGCCCGGATGGCCTTCTGCAGACGGCGCGTGACCTTTTGGCAGACGCGGCTGCGACATCGGGCTTCGAGTCGTTTGAAGACACCGACAATGGCATGCGGGGATATGTTCAAACCGCCCTTTTCGATGAGGAGAAGCTTAAATCGCAACTGGTCGACTTCCCCTTGCAAGACACCAACGTGGCGTACACGGTAAAGCAGGCAGAGGACAAGGACTGGAACCAAACGTGGGAGGACAATGGCTTCGACCCTATCGACATTGACAATGGACGGTTGGTCGTGGTAGACGCCAACCACTGCGACGGCCATTCCCTGCCCGAGACGGCAAAGGTCATCAAGATAGACGCGAAGCTGGCCTTTGGCACCGGCACTCACGAGACCACGCAAATGATCATCTCCACGCTGCTAAACCTTGACGGGTCCGCGGCCTTGCCTCTTAAAGGGTTGCGCGTCTTGGATTGCGGATGCGGCACGGGCATTCTCGGCATTGCTGCCTCGATGCTTGGCGCAAGCGAGGTGACGGGATATGACATCGACGAGTGGAGCGTGAAAAACACTCTTCACAACGCCCGGCTAAACCACGTGGCCAACGTCAACGCCTTGTTGGGTGACGCTTCTGTCATCGCGACCATAGACGGGCTGTTCGACCTTGTGCTTGCCAATATCAACCGCAATATCTTGCTCAACGACATGGCAGCCATGAGAAGCAAGATGGCTCATGGCGCGGTCTTGATACTCAGCGGCTTTTACGAGGACGACATTCCCCTGCTCGTGGAGAAGGCCAAGGGGCTCGACCTTAGCCTCACGCAGAAAAAAGGCAAGGGCAACTGGAGATGCCTCGTGTTCAAGGCCCTTTAACAATCCACCACTGTCAGAGTGTCCCCCTCAACCTTGAAGTGAATGTCGCGACCGTCAAACGGCATGCCGTAAACGCGCGACGCGTCGTGCTGGTAGTGTGGGCGTGGGTCAAGCTCAAGGGTCTTGCGCAGCGTCTCTGCCCGCCTGTCGCCTAAGGCGCGAGCCACTTCTTCGGGTATCTCCACTCGCAGCCGCTTGATGGGGTTGCTGTCCACGAAGCCCGACCTCACGCCTTCATGACTGTCGGCGTAGGCCACGTATGGCTTGATGTCATAGATTGGCGTGCCGTCCATGAGGTCAGCGCCAAGCACGTGGAGCACAGTGCCTTCCTTGGTGTTCCGCTCCACGCCTTTCAGCCTCACCGAAGACAACCCCAATGGGTTAGGCCTGAACGGTGAGCGCGTGGCGAACACTCCTATGCGCGTGTTGCCGCCGAGGAGCGGCGGCCTCACCGTGAGGCTGTTGGCCGAGTGCTTGTTGGCACTGAAGCCCCAGATGAGCCAAAGGTAGTCGAACGCCTCTATGCCGCGCAGGGCCTCGTCTGAGCGATATGCCTCGGTGAAGACTATTGTCCCTTCCAACTCAGCCACGAGCCCACTCTGCTTGGGTATGCCAAACTTCGACGTGAACGGTGAACGGAAGTGTGCAATTGGGTTTATCTCCATGTATATCAGAAAGAAAATCGGGTGAAGAATGCCATTATGAGCATGCACAGTGTCTCCACGCCGCAAACCACAGCGGGCGTGTAGAGCTTGCACGTGTTCTCTTTCGGACGAAACGGCTGGGCATACTTGCGCAGGTAATGCTGGAACAGGTAATAGACGACGCTCGCGTTTGCCAGGCCCACGAGCATGCCGCACGTCACGTCGCCTACATAGTGGACGCCAAGGTAAACGCGCGACCAGCACATCACCAACGCCCATGCGGCCAGCACATACGACAACACGCTACGGCGAAAGACATAGGAGACGAAGAAGAACGCCCCCCAGCAGTTTGCCGCGTGAGCCGAGGGAAAGCCGTATCTGCCGCCACGATAACCGTCAACCACGTGAACCAGCGGAGAGATGGGGTTGTCGAGATTGGCGGGGCGCAAACGGTAAGCGAAGGGCCGTATGCCAGAAGAGACTATCTGGTCGCAAAGCGTTATCAAGATAACCATGAGCAGCAGGTTGCAAATCACAGGCTTCAGTGGGAACTTGCGCACCATGACGATGAACAGGCTCAAGTAAAGCGGTATCCAAATGAAACGCCCCGAATACATCATCATGAAATTGTCGAGATAGTCGCAATGAAAGCTGTTAATGGCCAACGTGACAGTGGTGTCCCACTTCACCAAGGTGGCAAGCAACGACATGAGCATGGCTGTAACGATCATTTTTCTTACCTTTTAGCTATATCATCAAACAACACCTGGAGCAAGGCCTTGCCGCCTTTGAGGTTCGCGCCTTTCTTGTTGCCGGCGTCGTAGACCACCTTTTGCTGTATGTTGTCGTAGATTAACGTGTTGTCTGTTGTTATCATTCCCAACCCATCGTTTGGCAGGAAAAACGCGAAGTGGTTGACGGCAGTGTTCATCATGTCCTTGCTGAAAATCATGTCGTCGTGGGCTATTCCCAACTGCGACAACAGCGTGGCGGCTATGTCTTGTTGCGAGCCATAGGTGCTGACGGTCATTGGCCGGCGTATGGCGCCGCCAGTCCAAATCAGTGGCACGTGGTATCGCCAGGGCTTGAAATTGTCGGGATGCTCTGGCCAGGCACCGAGATGGTCGGGCACGAGTATCACGAGGCTGTTGTCCCACTTCTTGCTGCGCTTCAGATATTCCACGAATTCGCCTACGCTGTTGTCGGCATAGGCAAAGGCGTTTAGAATCTTGTTTTTCAAGCGGTGGTAAGGCACGTCGAACGGCTCGTGCGAGCTTGACGTCTGAATGACCGTCAGCCGTGGCTTGCCATCGCCGGGCCGGTTGCTCAGGTCGCGCTCAACGCGCTTCATGAGCAGGTGGTCTGGCACACCCCATTTGCTCATCCGCTCGTCCATCGGGAAGTCTACGTCTTCCGTGATGTGCTTGAACCCTTGGTTGACAAGAAACGACCGCATGTTGGTGAAGTCGGCGTCGCCGCCATAATAATAATATGTGTCGTAGCCGTTTTTCTCAAGGTGAGCGGCTATCGACGGCAGGTTGGCGGTCTTCCGTGGAAACTTCATCAGGCTCATCGTGGCCGGCGCCGGATAGCCTTGCAGTACAGAGACCAGTCCCCTGTCGGTGCGGAAGCTGTTGGCATAGAACCTGTTGAAATATATGCCTTCGCGTTTCAGCCTGTTGATGCAGGGCGTTACGCCTCGCACGTTTGTCACCGTGTCGGAGAAGCTCTCCATGATTACGATATACACGTCGGGCCTGCTCACGCCCTGCCGGAGTAATGGCGTGACGCTGTCTTGCGAAGCCTTGTGGTACATTTGGCGGTAAATAGCCTGTGCCTTGGCATCGTCCATGAAGCGGTATTGCGCTGAGAAGTCCTCGTTGTGGGAGACGCTCTCCATGAAAGACAAGAGAGGGTTCACCGCGGCGTGGTTCAGTTCTTGAACCGATGAGAAATAGGCTCTGCCCGAGTTCATTGTCGACACGGTTACGCCACCGCGTATGGGCAAAAACAGCAGGGCCGTGAGCAAGAGCAGCGGAAGCCATTGCAGGCGACCCGTCTTTTGCGTGAACACGTCGCCACCCCACTTGCGCCAAAGCAAATGGAACGCCACGAGGATGACTGCCACCGTGGCGACAATGGCGGCCACACCGAGAAAGGCTTGCCACCAAGCCACGCTTGCCATGGCCGACGTGGGCGAGGAAAAGAGGAAAAACAATGGTGTCGAGTCAAGAGGGTATCCCCAATAGCCATACAGGGCCATGTTGGAAACAAACGAGAGCGATACCGCCAAGGCTCCTATGAGCGACCACCCGCCGACAACCGCCATCATCACCCTGCCAGCTTTCTTCGACTGAAGCCCACGTATGGGCAAGCCGCTTATCGTCAATACCAGAGCCGGGACGGCCGTGAGATAGCCAGCCATCGACATGTCGAGAGGCAATCCGTGCCATATCACGTCAATAACGCTGGCGAGGCCACCATAGATTAGCAAAAACAATGGTTTTTGCAATACGAAAAACAGTGTCCACAACAAGAATGTGGACACCATGAGCATGATTCTTTTTCTCATCGCAGGCAATGGACTTATACCCTCAACTCGTCAAGCCCGTTCCAAAGAATGGTCTCGCCGTCTTTGGTAAGCTCGAACCACGGATCTTCGTCGCGAAGGGAAATGTCGTCGTAGTCGAACTGCAGCACCACGGTGTCGTGGCCGTCGGGCAACACCAGTCCCATCTTGCCCTCTTTCTCGGCTATGACGGGCATGGACACCAGGTCGTCGACATATACAAACGGGGTGCGCAAGAAATCGTAGCGTGCGTGAACGAGGATGGTGCCGTCCGAGTCCTTGATGCCATACTTGCCGTTCTCCTCAAACACCTCGTGAAACCTTACATATTTTTCCATCATGCGCTTCACGTAGAAGTTCATGGTTTCCTCGTCGGCCACCATTTTCACGAAATAGTTGTACGAATCGCAGTAGTTTGCCATAGAGCGGGCTATGAGCATGCGCCAGTCGAGATTGGCGATAACCTTGCGGTTGAGGTCAATGTATTTAGCCATGGCACGCTCGCGCTCAGGGATGGAGAGCGTCTCCACTCGCTGTTCAATCTTCTCCAGCATGGACATCGAGCCACGTGCCTTGATGTAACGGTGGATTTGCCGTCCCATTTCCATGGCAAAGAACTTATCCAGTTGCTTTAGCTCTATTTCGTCTCGAAATATACCATTGATTGCCATATCAAAATTGTGTTTAACGGTTTTTGTTGTGTTTTCTGCAAATTTACAAATAATGATTGTAAAACCCAAAAAAAACAACCACTTTATGCTTCTCGCGATTACTCGCGCACGCGCTCTTGACGGTAGGCGATAATCACGGTTGGTGATGCCCTGGTCTTCGTCGAGCCAGTATTGGTCGGCCGCTTTCTTCAGCCTTGGCGTGGTGTATTCACGGTGGTTGCCCGCTTCCTTGGTTGGCTTGATGATGTATGGGGGGAATATTGACGTACACAATATGTTGCACATAAAATTGGGCGCAAAAATAATATATTTTGAATAATCATGTATAACCTCACACGATTTTTTTCACAATCTTTTATCTAAAAATTACGCTAAAATCTGCCGAATAACTTAAAATGAGCTATTTATGAGTTTTTTACCTTAATGGAGGTAATGATTTGGCAACAGTTCTAATTTTTGCAATCTTCATAGGTTTGCTGTCAAACAACTCTTTTCGGGTTGCAAAAATACAATAATAATACGAAACAGCAAGGACTTTTAGCAACTTTTTACGGTTAATTTTCTGTAATTATATAATGTGGTTTAATCGTAATCGCAGAAAAAAAGTATTTTTGTAGGCAAGAATCGTATAAAAACAAGACCCGATAGCTTGACGAATCAGAGGCTACCGGGAATCAACGCTACAAAGATAGTGTTTTTTCTTGTTACAACCAAGTAAATGAACGAATTTTTATGGAATATTTAGAATTTGAAAGAATCTTGTCTGCCAAGCGAATGCAGAGATATAAGGATGCTGCGAATGGTGACACTCGCAAGGCTATGGCTTTGTATCGCCACAACTTACGTTTGTCGCAGGAGATGTTTACAATAGTTAGCTGCTTTGAAGTGGCATTGCGCAATGCGATTGATAGCCTTTTGGTGCCGACCTTGGGAGAGAATTGGCTGAAAGATTCTGTTCAAGACAATGGAATATTCTCTAATGGACGCATGAATGAGACAAGGAAAATCATAGAAAAGGCATACAACCGCTTGAATAGACAAGGCATCTATTCTCATTCCAAACTTATTGCAGAAATGGAATTCGGTGTATGGAAATATATGTTTTCCTCACTACAATATCGTGCGACAGGACAATGTCTGCTAAGGGCTTTTCCAAATAAGCCGCGTTCATCGGTGGCTGTTCAATATAACAACGCCTACATATTCAATGAATTAGACAAGGTGAACAGTTTGAGAAATAGAATTGCACACCATGAACCTATCTGTTTCAGGCTTCATGTATCAGAAATAGATACAAGTTACATTGTCAATGAATACCAGAAAATTCAGACTTTATTTTCGTGGATGGGTATTGATTCACGTTCAATGCTTTATGGGCTTGACCATGTGCAAAGTGTTTGTGCCAAGATAAACAGTTTAAAAGGGTAATAATAGAGCCAGGTTATGAACAACGACAAGAATGACTTTTTCCTCCATTACAACGAGGTGAACCACATTGCCAAGGAGGATTATGGCAAGATAGAATTATTGGTGAATGCAGCAAAGGCTTTTGCTCGCAGCACTTACCAGTGTGTGTATATCATCGATTATTTCTACCAAGACTTTATCTATGCCTCCGACAATCTGGCTTATCTCTGTGGCTTGCAACCAGAGCAACTCATGGAGGCAGGTTATCAGATTTATATCGACCATGTGCCAGAGAACGACCTGCAGATGTTGCTGGAGGTGAACAAGAAAGGATTCGACCTCTTCAATGAGTTGCCAGTGAAGGACAGGCTGGAATATACTGTTTCTTATGATTTTCATCTCGTCAATGGCAGGCAGAGCCGACTCATCCACCATCATCTTACCCCGATTCTTCTTTCCGAAGACGGAAGAATTTGGCTTGCTCTCTGCACCGTATCGTTGGCCGCAACTGATGAGCCAGGTCACATCATCATGCAGAAGAATGGAGATCGTGGGTATTATGAGTATTCCACACAGAAACACAAGTGGGAGAAAAAAGAGGGTATAACCTTGAGCGAGACCGAGAGAGAAGTGTTGAGGCTGTCTGCCCAAGGCTATACGATGAATGACATTGCCGACAGAATGTGCAAGTCGGTGGATACCATCAAGGCTTGCAAGCGAAGGCTCTTCGCCAAGTTGGGCGTGAAGAATATCGCCGAAGCCTTGTTTCATGCTGCGAACTATCAGCTGATTTAAGTTGCCTTTCCCTTTTGCTAAAAGAAAGGGAAAACCACTCTTTATATTTCTTCCAATAAGGGAGATAGATAGAACTTCGGGAAGTATTTCACTTCTCTGCCTTCCGCAAGGTTTTGGAGAATGTTTACGCAATAGCCAGCAGCTATCCATGCGCCATTCCCCTGCCGTGAAAGGACAGCCTCATCTATCCAAGGCACAGGCTTCTGCCAAAACTTGCCATATAGCGAGATGTATTTGCCAAGGTTTCTGCGGAATGCAGAAGTCTCATTAATATTCCTCTTCATGATTTCAAAGAAAGGATATCCCTTGGGCTTTTCGACGGCAAGGAATGCTGCCTTGCCAAGATTAACGGCATGAACCACCGTAATACCCACCTCCTTGCATTTCTCATCGAAAGCTAATGATGCTTCTGTATCGTGCAAGGTGGCATTCACAGCATATTGGATACCCGACAAGTTGCATTCCTCCACATCTTCCCTTGTCAGCGTATCTTTTTCGAGGCGCAAGATATGGAAGTCGATGCTGTTACTGGGAACTTCAACTATCGCTGTTTCGTGCAAGGCACAGGAGGCTATCAAGCCTCCCATGTCTGCACCTGCTATGATAATATTAACTTGATGATTCATTTTACAAAAAGATTAGAAACGGTTTATTTCTGCGTTGCCTGCACCCTTGCCCTTATAGCTGTCTCTTGATGTATTGAATTTATACTGTAATGTCAAGAGCAAGGCACGATTGTCGCTTGTGCCGTTTTGCCAGAGCGTAACATCCTTGTTGTAGAATGTTATGTCACGATTACTCTTGTTGAAGATGTCGTTAGCTTCGAGTGATATGGAGAAACGTTCCTTGCAGAAAGCCTTGTAAAGCTTGGCATTGAGGCATGAGGAATAACCAAGTTTCATATTGTCCTTGTTTCCTCGGCTGTTCCACTCCATGTCAATGTTCATCCAAATGTCACCAGGCAAATGGATAGCATTCTGAAACTGTACGATTCCTAAAGGATTGCCGTAGGATTTGTGTCCACCCAAATACTCTCCAGAGAACCACTGTTTGATGATGCCCATGTTAATGTTTGGCTGCCAAATTCCTATTTGGAATTGTGCGCCGAGGAAAGCCTGTAACTGTTGTATCTTTGGAGTATTCTCCATTGTGAGCAACTTCACCTCTCCATCTTCTCCATAAGGTTTAGTGGTGCCAATAGTGGCATTCTTTCTGTTCTCGTAGGCAACCTTGACAAAGAATTGCTTCCATGCGCCCATTAACTCCACTGTGTGAATCTTCACAGGGGATAGGTAAGGATTACCACTTTCTAAGGTTAGGCGATTGATATAGTTGATGGTTCCGTCAAGGTCATCATACGATGGACGTTGCATCTTGCTGGTGTAGTTCAATGCCAATTGAGTCTTTCCAATCTGTGTGGAAATTGACAGAGAAGGGAATACATTGTTGTAAGTTTTGCTTTGATCTTCCTTGAATTGACCATTTTCCGTGTATTTGAAGTTGACATGCTCGTAACGAAGTCCTGCCTCTACGGCGATTTTCCCGAATAGCTGACTGACGGTAACGAATCCTGCCATGTTCTTCTCATCGCTCTTGGTGTTGCTGTTTCCGATAGTAGCCATATTGATGTTGAAATCATTCAACATCTGAGAGGCGGTATATTCGTTGCCTACTTCAAGCTGTCCTTTCCAAAGAGGATAACTCAATACCAGTTTTTCGGCAAACATACGTGAATGTCCGATGCTCGTGGAGGCAACCAAGTTTTTCTCATGGTTTATGTTTATTTCCGACTGATTGGAAGTTTCACGTTTCTTTCTCCACATATAGTCCATGTTGAAGTCAATGCCAAGTTTGCCAACTTCTCCGTTATAATAGATGTTGGCATGGTGCTTTGGCACAGAATGTGTTCTCTTGCGTACAGCAGAGGAAACCACATCTTCCAAATTCCCATTGGCAAACGAAGTGGAAGTATAATCGGATGCCGGTTTTTGTAAACCAGCTCCATTTATGTAGTATGCACCGATGGAATGGTGTTCGTTGAGCATCCAAGACAGTCCAAACTTACCGAAGAACTCGTTGTTTCTCATGTGGTTAAAGCTCTCTATTTCTTGAAGCCAGTTGGTGGAACCTTGCGTCTCCATGTTCGTGGATTCATAGCTATAGAATTTTCCACCATAATAATTCAGATTGGTGAATACCTCCAAACCTCCTTTGCGATATTTCAAGTTTGCTTGTTCCATACTCACAAAATAGTGACGGTAACCATTTTGGGCACGAAGTGTTCCACCAAAGCCTTCGCCTTGCGATGGTTTGGTGCGAATGCGGATGACTGACTTTACGGAAGCATCATATTTTGCACCTGGATTGGTGATAACTTCCACGTTCTTGATGTCTTGTGAGTTAAGTTGTGCAAGTTCGTTTTTATCTTGTACGACACGCCCATTGATATAGATAAGTGGCGTACCCTTGCCAAACACCTCGAAATTACCGTCCCGTCCTGTGACCATTGGCACTTGGCGCAACACATCATTTGCTGTGCCAGCATGAGAAAGTTGGGAGTTGGCTACAGTCGTAACCAAGGCATTGCCTTTGATGGCAGTAACAGGGCGTGATGATTTCACCACCACTTCGCCGAGCATCTTGCTGTCTTCTTCCATCTTGATAATGCCCACATTTTCACCAGTGCAATTCTTGCAGATTGTCTTATAGCCTACGGATGTCACCTTGATGATTCCACCGTTGCAGGAAGAGTCGATGGAGAAGCTGCCATCCTCTCCACTCACTGCTCCCTTGACGATAGCAGAGTCTTGTCGGTTCAAAAGCACGACATTGGCAAAAGCTAAAGGCTCGCCCTTGATATTCATCACCTTGCCGGTGATATTCTGCGCCATCATTGGAGTCAGAACCGAGAGGCACAACGCTGTTATAATCAGTTTCTTGTTCATAATCCCTTTACTTATGGTTTTCTGAGTGCAAAAGTAAGGGCAAGACTTAAAAAGGCTTTGACACAAAAGTGTATTTTTGGAGTGATGGGTAGAAAAATTACACTTTTGTGTATATTAAGAGAAAAAAACGATACACATATTGCTTGATTATCTGACTTTGGAAGAAATCTCCATTTACTTGGTAGAGTAACTCCAAAGGTTTTGAGTAACTCAAAACATACCTTGCTGTGTCTTTGTGGACACAATGTTTTGGAAATATTGCTTCTATATAACAAAGTTCAAATATCATCTGTTTATCCACAATTTGCCAGTTCCGATTCCATACGTTGTAAGCGTTTATGGAGGTATGCGACTTTGTTCTGTAATTCTTGTTTTCGATGATTACAGTAAACTTTTTCATTATATTCAACCTTGCGCTGTACCATACAATAGAATATCGCTGCCAGTTTCTTTCCAGTCGC
>JALEJI010000024.1 GCA_022769825.1 Prevotella sp.
GGCCGTCGACATACTTGAGGAATCGTCTTACACCGATGCTCAGCTTAATGGCTACGACAAGTTCTGGGACATTGTTCGCACCGAGCGCACGTATATCAATGCTGCCATTCGCAAGGGCATGTCTGAAGGCCGAGCAGAAGGCCGGGCCGAAGGTTTTGAGCAGGGTAGAGCGAAAGGCCGAGCAGAAGGCCGGGCCGAGGGCATGGCACAAGGCCGTGCTGAAGGCGAGAAAAGCGCATTGTATAAGGTCGTTGAGCGAATGAGGGCCATGGGGCTCAACGATTCCCAAATAGCTGAGGCCACCGGCATGGACTTGCGACAAATTGAGGAATTGCGCGATTAATGGCAAGTAGAGATAGAGGAAGCATAATCACATTTACATGAAGACAACTCTTATTCTCATCGGCAAGACCGACGGAAAACTCTATCAGGCCGCTATCGACGACTATGCCGGCCGCATTTCCCATTACATGCCTTTCTCGATAAAGGTCATACCCGACATCAAGAACTCTCGCTCCCTCTCCGAAGACCAGCAGAAAGAGCGCGAGGGCGAGCTTATCTTGGCCAACGTGTCAGCGCAAGACTGCTTGGTGCTTCTCGATGAGCGTGGCGAAGAGCGGCGAAGCGTCGACTTCGCCAAGTGGCTCGGCAAGCGGCAAGCCTCTGGGCGCAACCTCGTGTTGGTGATAGGCGGCCCTTACGGCTTCTCCGAGGCAGTCTACAAGCGTGCCGACGACAAGGTATCGCTGTCGCGCATGACGTTCTCCCACCAAATGGTGAGGCTCATTTTCGTGGAGCAGTTGTACCGAGCGTGCACCATCCTCAAGGGCGAGAAGTATCACCACGAGTGACTACTCTTAATACACGCTTACGACTGGGGTCGCATGCGGTAATGACATAAGAACCCCGGAAGCTTTCATGGTTGAGCTTCCGGGGTTCTTTGGTTTTATCCCAAATCGGTCATTAGAAAATGACAAGAAGCTTTTTCTAATGACCTATTTGTTTTTATTTGAATAGCTTCTGCGCGAAGATCAGCAGGTATTGACGCCAGTTGCTCCAGAGGTGTCCGCGGGTCGACTCGTGGTAGGTGTACTTGAAGCCCATGCCGTCGAGTTTCTTCATGAACGCCTGGTTGTCCTTGTATAGGAAGTCTGCGTTGCCAATGCCAATCCAGTAGAGCTTGTATCCGGCCTTCTTTTGGTTCTCCAGCTTTTGGTCAAGGTTCTTGTAGGCTGGGAAGTCCCAGTTGAAGCCTGTCCAGTCGAGACCGGCTGAGAACAGCCCCACGTAGTCGAAGAGGTCAGGATAGTTGGCCGACACGAACATGGAGGTCATGCCGCCCATCGACAGTCCGGCGATGGCACGGTGTGCCTTGTTTGCAAGCGTGCTGTAGTGGGCGTCTATGAAGTTGACTATCTCCGGGAAATTCTGTTCCACGAGTCCCTCCTTGTATTTGGGCAGGAACTTTGTCATCACGGGCTTGTAGTTGAGGTTGTTGGAAGTTTCGCCAGCCTCTGCCTCCACGCTTGGGTTGATGTTTGGCATCACCACGATCATTGGTTCCACTTTGCCTTCGGCGATGAGGTTGTCCATTATTCGGTTCACGAAGCCGAGGTCGAGCCATGCGCTCTCGTCGCCGCCACTGCCGTGCATGAGGTAGAACACTGGATAATTCTTGTTTTCCTTTCCATACGTTGGCGGCAGGTAAACGTTGAGTCGGCGGTTCTTGTTGGGCATGTTGGCCGATGGATACCACACTGTTTCCACCGTGCCGTGGGCCACATCGTGAACCTGGTAGTAGTCGGCATGGCCACCGTTCACGAAGAAGATGCTGAACACGTTGCCCACGTCGCGACGGGTGAATGGGTCAGAAGGGTCGGGGGCTACCACGCCGTCCATGTCGAAGCGATATGTGAACATCTCTGATGGCAATGCTGGGGTGGTGTATGTCCACACTCCGTCCTTGCCTTTCTTCATCTTGCCTGTGCCGTTGTTGACTTCCCAGTCGCCTTTCACGGTCACGCTCTTTGCCTTCGGCGCGAGCAGGCGGAAAGTCACGGTTTTGTCGGCGTTCACTTGTGGCGATACTGTCTTCTCACCGTTGTTGTTGATGTTTTGCTGTGCGATGGCTGTTGAGCTTGCGATGGCCAGCAGCGCTACCATTAAGGTCTTCATTTTCATGGTTGATGTTGTTCTGGTATTGATGGCTGGGCGTGTGGCCCTGCCTTTTTTGTTTATAACGAGTGTTGAATGCGTGTTATGTGGTTGTGCCATGCCTCTTTTTTCTTGCTGCTGTTCCCGTAAACGCGCCGCAGGTTTTTCGTGGCAAAGCTAAGCAAAAATGTCGTAAAGTCCAAGGAATAATCACCGTCTCACGCGTTTTTTTCTTGTTTTCCCTGCCGAATGTTGCGGAATTGCCGTAATTTTGCGACAAAACCAAGAACTTTTACCGCAATGAGCAATATTCCTAAGGAGTGGACGCAATTCATATTGAAGGACGTGACGTTTCTCAACATCATGACTCGCCGTATCTACAATGTCCTCATCGTGGCCAATCCCTACGACGCTTTCATGCTCGAGGACGATGGCCGCGTGGAGGAGAAAGTCTACGATGAGTACATGACCCTCGGCTTGCGTTACCCGCCCACCTTCACCAAGGTGTCTACCACCGAGGAGGCCGAGCGCGTGCTCGCCGCCACGAGCGTGGATCTCGTGATATGCATGCCCGGCAATGCCGACAGCGACGCCTTCACCGTGGCAAGGGCCATCAAGATGAAGTTCCCGGAGATTCACTGCGTGGTGCTCACGCCCTTCTCGCATGGCATCACGAGGCGCATGGAGCGCGAGGACCTCAGCATCTTCGACTACGTGTTCTGCTGGCTTGGCAACACCAACCTCATATTGTCTATCATCAAGCTCATCGAGGACAAGATGAACATCGAGCACGACGTCAATGAGGCTGGCGTGCAGATGATTCTCCTTGTAGAGGACTCCGTCAGGTTCTATTCCTCCATCCTCCCCAACCTCTATGGCTACATCCTACAGCAGAGCCGCAACTTCGCCACCGAGGCCCTCAACCCCCACGCCGCCACGCTGCGCATGAGGGGCCGCCCTAAGGTCATGCTCGCCCGAACCTATGAGGAGGCCATGCAGCTATACGAGCGATACAAGGACAACTGCCTCGGCGTCATCAGCGACGTGCGCTTCCCCATGCACGGCGCGCGCGACTCGGAGGCTGGCTTCAAGCTCCTTGAGGACATCAGGAAGCAGGACGAGTACGTGCCCTTGATAATGGAGAGCTCGGAGACGGCAAACAAGTATCGCGCCGACCGCGAGCATTTCCATTTCGTGGACAAGAACTCCAAGATGCTCTCCGTGGAGCTGCGCCACCTCATCGAGGAGCACATGGGCTTTGGCGACTTCGTGTTCCGCGACCCGCACACCCACAAGGAGATAGCGCGCGTCAGCACGCTGAAGCAGTTGCAAGACAACATCTTCAAGATCCCGTCCGACTCCATGCTCTACCACATCTCGCGCAACCACATCTCGCGCTGGCTCTGCGCCCGTGCCATCTTCCCCGTGAGCAAGTTCTTGAAGCAGGTCACGTGGCATAGGCTGCAAGACGTTGACGCGCACCGCCAGATCATCTTCGACGCCATTGTGCAATACCGCAACATGAAGAACATCGGCGTGGTGGCGGTCTTCGACCGTGGCAAGTTCGACCGCTACGCCCACTTCGCGCGCATCGGCGACGGCTCGCTCGGGGGCAAGGGGCGTGGCCTCGCCTTCCTCGACAATATCATCAAGACGCACCCGGAGATGAACCTCTTCCCCGGTGTCACCACGCGCATACCGAAGACGGTGGTGCTCTGCACCGACATCTTCGACCAGTTCATGGAGGACAACAACCTGTACCCCATAGCCCTGAGCAACGCCCCCGACGAACTCATCCTCGAGAGGTTCCTCAAGGCCAAGCTGCCAAGCAAATACGTCGCCGACTTCTTCACCTTCCTCAACGCCACCAACGCGCCCATTGCCATACGCTCCAGCTCGCTCCTTGAGGACAGCCATTACCAGCCCTTCGCCGGCATCTACGCCACCTACATGATTCCTCGCCTCGACGACCGCCAGGAGATGCTCTCGCTCCTCGCCTCGGCCATAAAGGGTGTCTACGCCTCGGTGTTCTATCGCGACTCGAAGGCTTACATGACGGCCACGAGCAACGTCATCGACGAGGAGAAGATGGCGGTGATAATGCAGGAGGTCGTGGGAAAGGAATACGGCGGGCGTTATTATCCCAACATATCGGGCGTGCTGCGGTCGCTCAACTATTACCCCATAGGCGAGGAGAAGTCGGAAGACGGCATCGCCTCGCTCGCCTTGGGACTGGGAAAGTATATCGTCGACGGCGGCCAGACGCTCCGCGTGTCGCCATGTCATCCCGACCAGGTGCTGCAGATGTCCGACATGGACATAGCCCTGCGCGACACGCAGACGCGCTTCTACGCCCTTGACACGTCGACCTCGAAGCTCGACTTCACCGTCGACGACGGCTTCAACATCGAGAAGCTCCGCGTAAAAGAGGCCTACAAGGATGGCGCGCTCACCTATATCGCCTCCACTTACGACCCCGACGACCAGATTATCCGCGAGGGGCTCTACGACGTGGGCCGTAAGGTCATCTCCTTCGACGGTGTGCTCAAGCAGGGTGTCTTCCCCTTGCCGCAGCTCATGCGGATGGCCATGCGCTATGGTGCCGGCACCATGCGTCGGCCCGTGGAGATAGAGTTCGCCTGCAATGTCAACGACGACCGCACGGGCGACTTCTGCCTCTTGCAGATTCGCCCCATCGTCGACACCAAGCAGGAGCTCGTGGAAGACGTGGCGGCGATACCCGACGAGGATTGCCTGCTCAAGTCGTCCAACTCGCTTGGCCACGGCATCTTCGACGACGTGGCCGACGTGGTCTACGTGCGTTGGGACGACGACTTCTCGGCTGTCAACAACCCGCAGGTGGCCATGGACATCGAGCGCGTCAACCGCCGCTTCCTCGACGAGGGCAAGCAGTATGTCCTCATCGGGCCAGGCCGGTGGGGCAGCAGCGACCCGTGGCTCGGCGTGCCGGTCAAGTGGCCCGCCATCAGCGCGGCGCGCGTCATAGCCGAGGTGGCCCTGCCGGGCTATCGCGTCGACCCCAGCCAGGGCACCCATTTCTTCCAGAACCTCACGTCGTTTGGCGTGGGCTATTTCACCATCGACACCAATCGCCCCGACGGAGGCACAGTGCTGAAAGACGTGCTCGACGCCATGCCGGCCGTCCAGGAGACGCCGCTCGTGCGACATGTCAGGTTCCCCAAGCCGCTCCGGATAATGATGGACGGCAAAAAGCAAGTGGGCGCGGTAGTCATGTCTTAAAATAGTACAAAATGTAAGCTGAGGGGGCGAAATTCCAAGGGTTTTATTTGGAGCGTATCTCTAAAAAGCCTAAATTTGCCAGCACTAACAAGACAATTTGTCATCTAAAGCAAATCTACCATGGAAGTTGAAAACGTATTGAAAGGCCTTGAGTGGAAACACAGCAATGAGCCGGAGTTTTTGCAGGCGGTTAAGGAAGTGCTCATCTCCATAAAGGATGTCTACAATCAGCACCCGGAGTTTGAGAGAGCAAAGATAATAGAGAGGCTTGTGGAGCCTGAGCGCGTACACATGTTTCGCGTGCCTTGGGTCGACGACCGGGGCGAGGTGCATGTCAACACAGGCTATCGCGTGCAGTTCAACTCGGCCATAGGCCCCTACAAGGGCGGCTTGAGGTTCCACCCGTCGGTCAACATAAGCATAATGAAGTTCTTGGGTTTCGAGCAGACCTTCAAGAACGCGCTCACCACCTTGCCCATGGGTGGCGCGAAGGGCGGAGCCGACTTCTCGCTCCGTGGACGCTCATCCAACGAGGTGATGCGTTTCTGCCAGGCTTTCATGCAGGAGCTCTACAAGTATATAGGTCCCGACGAGGACGTGCCGGCGGGCGACATCGGCGTTGGCGGCAGGGAGATAGGCTATCTCTTTGGCGAGTACAAGAAGCTGACCCACCAGTTCCAGGGCGTGCTCACGGGCAAGGGCATGGAATGGGGCGGCTCCATCCTGCGCCCTGAGGCCACGGGCTTCGGCGCGCTCTACTTCGTCAACCAGATGCTCCAGGAGCACGACATCGACATCAAGGGCAAGACCATCGCCGTGTCGGGATTCGGCAACGTGGCGTGGGGTGCCGTGAAGAAGGCCACGGAACTGGGTGCCAAGGTCATAACCATAAGCGGACCCGACGGCTATATCTACGACCCAGACGGCATACAGGGCGAGAAAAACGAGTATATGCTTGAGCTGCGCGCCAGTGGCAACGACGTTTGCCAACCCTACGAGGACGAGTTCAAGGGCTCCAAGTTCTTCGCCGGCAAGAAGCCGTGGGAGCAGAAGGCCGACATCTACCTCACCTGCGCCACGCAGAACGAGCTCAACGGCGATGATGCCGACCGCATTCTCGCCAACCATCCGCTGTGTGTGGCCGAGGTGAGCAACATGGGATGCACCGCCGAGGCGGTGGAGAAGTTTGTGGCGGCAAAGGCGCTCTTCGCGCCGGGCAAGGCCGTCAACGCCGGTGGCGTGGCCACGTCAGGACTGGAGATGACGCAAAACTCCATGCGTCTGCACTGGTCGTCTGATGAGGTCGACGAGAAGCTGCACTATATCATGCACTCCATCCATGGACAGTGCGTGAAATACGGGCGGCAGCCCGACGGCTATGTCGACTATGTGCGTGGCGCCAACGTGGCTGGCTTCATGAAGGTGGCCAACGCCATGATGGCGCAGGGCATAGTATAGAAAACAACAAGGGCGGTGGCACAAGTCGCCGCGTTAACAACATAGTGGAATATTTATATCATAAAGTGTTTGCCATCAAGCTGTTGGCGATTCTAATCTTATTGGCGGGCTTTGCCTCCGCGGGTGCTCAGACCCGCAGGGGCAAGGCCTCTTTTTACTCTAAACGGGCCACGGGCACGCGTTCAGCCAGTGGTGAGCGCATTCATCACGACAGCCTCACCTGTGCCCATCGCACTTATCCTTTCGGCACTCGCTTGAAGGTTACCAACATGCGCAACGGCAAGAGCATCATCGTGAGGGTCACCGACCGTGGCCCGCATCGCAAGGGGCGGGTCATAGACCTCAGCTATGGCGCGGCGCGCGAGCTCGGCATGCTCTCGCAGGGCATAGCCATGGTGGAGATAGAGCGCGTGGAGAAGACCAGGGTGCCTTATCGCGACGACCCGGAGATGGGCATGCCTGAGTTTGAGTTTGATTTCTCAAAGCTCACTTTACCTAAACTGCCCACCACGCCTACAGTGCCCATTAGACCTAATATGCCCATTAGACCCACTACGCCCCGGCCGATTACAGGGAGAAGATAGCGGTGGGCTCGCCTGAGACCAGCTGCAACCTTGCCATCCTCTTCAGTCCCTTGCGCAACACGTGGCGTGGGCAGGCGAGGTTTACGCGGATGTAGCCCTCGCCGGCCTTGCGGCCATAGAGCGTCCCGCTCGACACGCGCACCTTGGCCTCGTGTGCCAGCAGTTCGGTCAGTTCGTCGCTCTTCAGGCCCGTGGCGCGTATGTCTATCCAGGCGAGGTAGGTGCCTTCCATGTTCACGGCGTTGACGCCCGGCACCCCCCTGGCGAAGATGTCGCGCAGCATGGTGTAGTTGCCATATATATATGTGTTGAGCTGGTCGAGCCAGTCCTCGCTCTCGTTGTAAGCCGCCTTGAGCGCCACGGGGCCGAAGGGGTTCACGTCGCACACCTCGAAGATGTTTACCACGCGGTCTATGCGCCGTCTCACCGCGTCGTCCTCGCAGATGATGTTGGCAATCTGCAGTCCGGCGGTGTTGAAGCTCTTCGACGGTGAGTTCAGCGTCACGCTGTTGCGCAGGTTGGTCGCGTTCACGGCGGCGAAGGGCGTGAACACGTGGCCCGGCATCACCAGTTCGCAGTGTATCTCGTCGCTTATGACGAACACGCCGTTCTCGGCGCATATCCTGCCCATCTTTTCCAGTTCGTCGCGCGTCCACACCCTTCCGGTGGGGTTGTGAGGGTTGCAGAGCAGGAACACCGTGGTCTTCTCGTCGGCGCACTTCCGGCTGAAGTCGTCCCAGTCCACCACGTAGCTGTTGCCCTGCCTCACCAGTTCGCTCTCCTCCACCTGGCAACCCTGGTTGCGTATGGATGAGAAGAAGCAGTTGTAGACTGGCGTCATCACGAGCACCTTCTCGCCCGGCAGCGTCAGGGCTTTTATGGCGCAACTCGTGGCCGGCACCACGCCGCTGGTGTAGAGCATCCATCGTGGGTCTATGTTCCAGCGGTGCCTCCGCTTGAACCATTCGGTCACGGCCTGATAGTAGTCGTCGCCTACCTGCGTGTAGCCGAATACCCCGTGAGCCACGCGCTCCGCCAATGCCTGTTTTATGGCCGGTGCCACCTCGAAGTCCATGTCGGCTACCCACAGGGGCAGCTCGTCATCGGGAATGGAGTCCCACTTGTAGGAACCTGTGTGGCGGCGCGCCACCACCTTGTCGAAATCGTATGTCATCATAATTGTTATACAAGCCGTCTTTCAACCTATTTCCGGACGGCAATCTCCGTGTCGTGGCCCTTGGCAAACTCGTCGTAGGTGACCGAGCCAATCTCGTCGGCCAGTATCTTGCCGCTGATGGGGTTCTTGATGTTGGTTATCTTGCCCTTCACCGACACGTTGAGGTTCGTGCAGTCCTCGAACATGCGGTCGCACGCCTCGTCGATGGTGCAGTCTTCCAGCGTCACGTTGTCGGCGTAGCACAGTATCTGCTCGCCGCTGAGGTGGCAGCGCACGAACTTCAGGTTCTTCGAGTGCCAGCCGATGTACTCGCCGTCGATGTCGGAGTCGTAGACCGTCACGTTGTCGCACTCCCAGAACGAGTCCTTGGTGGTGATGTGGGCGTTGTGTATCTCCACGTCGCCGCAATACTGGAAGATATATTTCGCGTCGCTCGTCAGTCCGTCCACGACGATGCCATGACAGTGCATGAAGGGGTAGGTGCCGCCGTGCAGCGTCACGTTGTTCACCTTCACGTCGTCGACATGCCAGAAGGTCTCGTCGGCATCGTTGATGGTGACGTTCTCCAAGGAGAGGTGCTTCATCTCGCGGAAGAACTTCGGACCGTCTATCACGCAGTCGCGCATGGTCATGTCGTCGCTGTACCAGATGGCCGAGCGAGAGCCCGCCGCGAAATAGCAACTCGTGATGAGGCTGCGGTCCACGTGCCACCAGGGGTACTTGCCATAAAACTTGCTGTCGTGGCACTCTATGTCGTGGCAGCACTTTATCGCCGACTCGCCGTCGGTCACGGTTATGTTCTCCAGCTTTACGTCGTGGGCGCCAAACAACGGGCGCTCGCCGCCGAATGAAAGGTCGTGTATTCTGTCCATGGATGAATCGTGTTTTTTGTCGTTGTTGGTTATGAAATATGTTTTTTGTCGTACAAACATTGTGCCAACGTGCCCCTTTTTGTCAATTCGTGTACATTGGAAGCCAAGCCGTGCGCATTGCCCGCCAATTTATTCGGAAGAAAATAGTTTACAAATGGTCGCTGGAGAATCGATTTTTTTCAACCAAGCGGTCTCTTGGTCGCAAATGACGCGATTATGGGTTGTTTTGATAAAATGCTGATTATCAATGTATTGTGATTTCTACGGTTTCTCGGCGTTGCCAATTCGCTAAAAAGGCGTCGCCGTTACAGTGTAATCGCGTCGCCGTTACGGTGCAATCGCGATGCCATTACGGTGTAACGGCGTTGCGATTGCACCGTAACGGCAACGCGATAAGGCAGTAACGGCAAGAGTTTTTGGCTGAAAACCGATTCGCGGTGCTGCGAAAGGGCACCGCGAAGCCATTTTTCCGCTCTAAATGGAGTGGTTTCCAAGTGTTAAATTTCGGCAATAATATTTTACAATTTCTCGTGCGCGCCAGTGTGCATCACCTTGCGCACGGTGCCGTCGCTCATTTTCACGATGTTTATTCCGTGTTGCAGAGAGTTCACTTTTGTGCCGTTTAGCGTATAGATGGCTTTCACGGTAGCTTTGCCGACACTCTCTATTGGCTTCACCGATGCCAATATGCCAGATTCTGGCACGTTCCCCTCTATCTGGTAGAAGTTTTCGGCAGGAATTAAATTCCAATAGGTCTTCGTCGTCTTGTAGGTGTCGAGCAATGCTTTTGGAACGTACACCTTGGAATTGAACTTCTTTATATAAGAAACGAAGTAATAAGGCACATTCATGGGTTGTGGCATGCGGCATACCAACGACTCGATTTTTGCGTCAACAAACGCCCAGCTTCCGATGTTCATAAGCGTAGAAGGGAGGTCAACGTATTGCAATGGTTCAAAGAATCTGAAAGCATGGTCGGTGATATATTTCACACCTTCGTCCACGATGAGTTTCTCGCAGGTCAATCCGGGCAGTTTACCTTTTCTCACACCCCCAACTTGTTTAACAACGTTGCCTGCCGTTTCCACCTTGCCAGGAATCAGAAGGACACCATTCTTCACGGCATTGTTGAAAATGACATCCGCCCACATGCCATCTACCGATACTTCGTCTTTTAGCTCACGCTCGTTCTTGTAGAAGGTCACCGTACCTTCGCAAAAGAGTATGCCGTCCTTGTAGGCGTACACGGGGTTGTCGCCAGTGTCAATGTACTTCAGATCGGAGTTGAATGCCAATACCGACGCTGCTCGCAACGACTTTGGCAAGACTACCGTGTTATCGGCA
This sequence comes from Prevotella sp., assembly GCA_022769825.1. Lineage (GTDB taxonomy): Bacteria > Bacteroidota > Bacteroidia > Bacteroidales > Bacteroidaceae > Prevotella. The sequence goes on from JALEJI010000024.1 coordinate 10,851, forward strand.
TCTGTCAGTGCGT
>JALEJI010000036.1 GCA_022769825.1 Prevotella sp.
AATGAGTTGAGCACCTTGCCATTGTCAGACAGGGTAATCTTGCCCTCGCGCTGGTCAAACGTGGTGTTCTTGTCAACCCAATAATAGATTAGGCCGTCGTCCTCGCCCTCGTCAATGAAGAAGTGGAGCCATGAGGCGTCATCAGGATTCTCCAACGCCACTTTCCAAGCGCTGTTTGAACGCACGGTCACGGCCTTGCGCTTTGCCTGTGTTATACCAGCCTTGCTCACGTTGATGGTGCCTTCTATGTTTTCAAAGGTAAGGTATGGATCGCCGACTGGGTCGTCATTGTCTTTGCAGCCAGAGAAACCCAAAAGGCAAATGAGTGTCAATGCTGACAAAAATATATTCTTTATTTTCATAGTGTTTGTCTGTATGATAATGTTAAGTTGCGGCGGTTATTATCACTGAGCGGCCTGTTTGCTCCACCACACGGGCAGTTTCATGTTGTTTTCGCCACCCATGCGCTTCAACGCCTCTTCCACGTGGTCGGCGTTTGTTGCCACCGTGGTGTTGGGATAGCCCATGCGGGTAGGGAGGATGAAATCGTTAGGATCGGTGCCCGCGCCGATTGTCAGTTCTGGATATCCAGTGCGGCGATAGTCGTTCCAGCCTTCCATGCCAACCCAGAATGTGGCCAAGTATTTCTGGTCGAGGATGAGCTTGAGGTGATTCTCGTTGAGATCCCACGATGCGAGTTGCGACTGCAGGAACTGGTTGATTTGGTCTTCAGTTATGTCATATTCCGCGGGTACTTGACCATTGCTGACGCTCGACTTGGCGAAAGCAGACCATTTCTCCACGCTTGCTTTCACGGCTGCCTCGTAATACTCGCGAGCCTTCTCCTCGCCACCTCTTATCATGCCGCGCTGGGCTGCCTCGGCGAGAACGAACAATGCCTCGTCGTAGCTCATGAGGAACTCGTCGGAGTTGTCGCGGCGCAAGGTGCCGAGGTTGAGCAATGCGGCTCCCTTGTCGTCGTTGCCCTGGTTCTCTATGAGTCCACCCGATACAGTGCCTTTCCAGTAGGTGTAGCTACCGCGCTTAGTTCCGATTATAGGCAGACGTGGGTCAACGTAGGTGTCTATCTTGGCATCGTCAGGATTCTTGACGACCATCATCTTTATCATCTGCTCGGTGAGACGCAAGCACTGGAAGTCGTTGTCGTTGTGCTCATTAGGGTCAAACTCTGAGTAATAAGGAGCTATGGCGCTATAATGAACCGTGGCGTTGTCGTCGTTGCTCTCGAATACAGGGTATGTGGCAGGGTTGTCAACGATCTGCTGTATCTTCTGCGCTACGTTGAGGTTTGCCGTGCTGTCCACGATCGTATTGATGCGGTTTGTGAGCCTGCCGAGTACGCGGAGATACAGGGAGTTGTTGAACTTGCGCCACTTGGCCATGTCAAACTGGTACATGCCGTCCAATGCCGGTAAGCTCTTGTCCACGTAAGGGCTTTGCGCGTATGTCTCATTGGCTTTTTCCAAGTAAGAGCAAAGCTGGGTATAAACCTTTTCCTGAGAGTCGAACACCGGCTTCATGTTTCCTTCAGAAGCCTTGAACGCCTCAGTGAAAGGAATGTCGCCGAACATGTCGGTGAGGTTTTGCATGTACATCACGTACAGCGTCTTGGACACGGCTTGGATTGCAGGGTTGTTCTGCACCTCGGCAAGTCTGCCCATCTCGTTGCAGTCGCTGGCGTAGCGTGCTATGGAGTTCCATAGCGATGTCCAGTTGCTGTCGCCTATGCCGTAACGGTGCTGCGTTGTAGTGGTGTAGGCTGTGCCGGCAGTATGCTGTATGAGCTCGTCGTTCCAGTTGTAACTTATGTAAGTTAAATAGTTTGTACCTCCATACAGAATCGGCTCAAACATGGCCGAGCAGTTGAGCTTGCCACTTTCCACCGTAATCTTGTTAGGGTTGGAATTGGTTGACTCGAAATTCTGCGTGCATCCCGCGAGAAGCAATGCTGACGCGGCGACGGGAAGCATATATTTTGTGAATCTTGTTTTCATGGCTTTAGAAAGAAAGTTTAAGATTGAATCCATACTGGCGTGTCATCGGGTATGCAAGCGTCTCTATACCTGAGTATATCTCCGCGCCCGATACCATTGCAGTCTCTGGGTCATACTGTGGGAACGGTGTGATGCAGAAGAGGTTTGTGGCGTAAACGCCAAAGCTTGCGCTTTCCAAGAAATGGGTCTTCTTGCAGATGACCCTTGGAAGGCTGTAGTCGACACGCAGCTGCTTGAACTTGATGAAGTTAGTGGAGAACGTGTTTTCCTCGGCGTTGTCGCGCACCCATACATAAGTGTTGTAATAGTTGAGCACGGATGTCATCACGGTCTTGTTCTTCGTATAGGTAATGGTGCCGTCGGCGGCCTTGTGCTCCTGTACGCCATCAACCACGAATCCGTCGTAGCGGCCCTTGAGCGAGTTCTTCAAGCGGCCCTGGTAGGAAAGCATGAAGTTGGTAGTGGAATAAGCGTGTCCGCCAACCTGTGCGGAGAAGTCCATTGATACCGTCACGTCCTTGATGCGGAAGTTCATGTTCAGACCGCCTGTCCATGTCGGGTTGACACGGCCGAGGTCTTTAAGCGGTGACGACTTAGGGCTCACGGGCAGACCGTTGCTGGTTATTATCTTGGCGCCGCTGCAGTCAACCTTGTTGCCGTCATCGTCGAGGTAGAAAGCGCCTTCCGGAGCGCGTGTGTAGCCTCTGCCGTAGAGGTGATACATCTCATGGCCTACGAATGAGTAGACATATACACGACCGCCGATGGTCGTACCGTTGTTGAGCTGGAAAGGTTGTCTTGGATCCCAATCGTCTTGCAATGCCTCAAGGGTGTTCCAGTTGCGGCTGGCGTTGGCGGAGATGTTCCACTCGAAGTTGCGAGTCTTCACAGGCGTGCCGCTGAGCGAGATCTCAACACCCTTGCTGCTTATCTTACCAGCGTTGATGGTATAGCCAGTGGCGCCAGTGATTTGGTCAGCTGCCACGCTCACGATTTGGTTGGTCGTGTTTGTGGTATAGAGAGTGAAGTCGAAGCCAAGTCTACCACCGAACATCTTGCCTTCAATACCGCCTTCCCAGCTCTCCTCGTTCTCGGGTTTGATCTTCGAGTTAGGAATGGTGCGTGAGATGCGGTAGCCTCCGTAGTATGACGTGTTGTCATAATAGCGGTCCAAAGAATAAGGTGACGTGTCGTTACCCACGTTAGCCCACGACGCTTTCAGCTTGAGCATGTCAATCCAAGGGGCTTTCTCCCTGAAGTTGAACACTTGGTCAAGAAGGACAGTGGCTGACACTGAAGGATAGTTGTATGAGTTGTGGCCCATGGCGAGAGTTGACGACCAGTCGTTACGGTCGGTGAACTCAAGATAATAGGTGTTGTCCCACGAAAGGCCCATGATGCCATAGAAGGAGTTGACCTTCTTCTTTGAATGATAGCTGAACACGTCAGGGCTATATCCTGATGGCACGTTGTAGACGTTGTAAACGCCGTCCACCTGCAGCTTGGTGAGGGTGATGCGGTCGTTGTAGTAACGATAGTCGTAGCTGTTGCCGCCGAAAGAGGCATTGAATCCGAGGCGGTCGCCCACGAACTTGTTGTTGGTGTATGAGAGCAGGAAGTCGTTGTTGAAACGATAAACATTGGTCGTTTGCTCACGATACATACCCTCCTGGAAGCCGTTGGTATAGAATGGACGCTGCTGAGTTCTCCAAGTGTGGGTCATGTCCACAGCTGAGCGCAACTTGAGCTTGAGTCCCTTGAGCAGCGAGATAGTGGCCTGCATATTGCCATACACACGGGTCTTGTTCATGGAGTTGAGCTCCTCGTATGCCGTGCGGTAAGGGTTGAACGAGTCGGTACCCTTGTACACCGTCATGCCGTTGTCTATGTTCTCCTTGGTGAACCTTCCGTTGAAATACTCATCTTTCCACTCGTTGATGGAGTTGGTGTTGTAACCGAAGCCGAGCTGGTACATTGGGCTGGCCGATGAGTAACCGCTTGCCGGCAGGTTTCCGCTTCGGCGGTTGGTGAAGTTGACGCGTGAGCTTATCTTGATGCGCTTGCTCACAGGAGAGTCGAATCCGAGAGACACGGCGTCGTCCACGTAGCCTGTGTTTGGCGTAATCCAGTTGTTGCGTGTGTCGGTGAAACTGATACGGCCAGAAGTGCCCTTGCCGTTGCCTCCGGTGATGGAGACGTTGTTGCGCAATGTAGAGCCAGTCTGGAAGAATCCCTTGTACCAGTCGTCCTTATACTCCCATGGAGTTGGGGTCCACATGCCGGTGTCCCAGTCGTAAGAATTATATTGATAGCGCATCTTGCCCTCGCCAAACTTCTCACCGAAGTTGTAGCGCGAGTAGTTTGAGCTGTAAGCCTTGCCGTCTGCCGACTTGTCGGCGTCCACGGTGTTGAAGACGAACGGGTTGAGGCCCATGTCAGCGCCAGCGCCATATTCCTTTTGGAAGTCTGGCCAATAGCTTGCCTTCTCGAAGACGAGCGAGGAGCTTACCGTGACGCCCCATTTCTTAGCGTTGCCACCGCCTTTCGTGGTGATGACGATAGCGCCGTTTCCTGCTGCCGAGCCATAGAGGGCGGTAGCTGCGGCACCTTTCAGCACCGTCACCGACTCCACGTCGTCGGGGTTGATGTCTGCCGCGCCGTTACCGAAGTCCACAGGCGCGTCGTTGTTGCTATAAGTTGAACCGCTACCCGTTGCCACTGTTCCCGATTGGATTGGCACACCATCGACCACGAAGAGCGCACCGTTGTTGCCGTGGTTCAACGAGTGGTCACCACGAAGCGTGACACGCATCGTTCCCATTGGGCCTGTACCTGCCTGCGACATTGACAATCCGGCTACCTTGCCGTTCATTTGTTCCAGCCAGTTGCCGGACACACCTTTCGTGAGTTCCTTGTTGTCGAGCTTCGTCACCGAATAGCCCAGCGATTTCTCCTCACGCTTGATGCCAAGAGCCGTCACGACGACCTCGTTAAGGTTCTTTGCCTCTGGCTTCATCACGATTTTGACGTTTGTCTTGCTACCCACTGAGAGGGTAGTGGTTTGGTAACCAAGATAGGAAACTGTTAGTTGCGGGTTCGCCCCATTAACAGTCAACGTGAAGTGTCCGTCCAAGTCGGTCACTGTTCCTGTCTTGGAACCTTTTTGCTGCACCGTTACGCCAACCATTGGGGTTGATCCATCGGAGTCGAGCACACGGCCGGTCAGTTTCACGCTCTGTCCGAAAGCCGTCACCGAGGTGAGCATCGAAAGAGCCGTCACGGCAATTTTCACGTGATGCTGTTTCATCTTCATAATTGATAGTTAAAGTTAATTATTTAGGTACAAAATTATCTATAGCGGATTACAATAGCTTTTCGCTGCTGTTACAAGGTTGTTTCATTTTTGCCAACGCTGCCGTTTTTCAATGGCCGCGTGCCTCCTCGAGCAGCTCGCCAAGTTCCTTGATGCTTGCCGCCGTGAGGTCTGGCTGGCGCTCGTAAGTCTGCGACACCTCAAGCGTTGTCTCCCCCGACAGCACGAGCACGCCAAACGAGCCCGCGTTTTGCGCCGTTGCCACGTCGGTATAGATGCGGTCGCCCACCATGGCTATCTCGTCGTCTTTAAGGCCATACTTGTCGCGTATGCACCATAACATGTTGGGGTTGGGCTTGCCTATCACCACGTCGGGTTGCCTCTTCGTGGCACCCTCTATTGCCTTGCACAACGAGCCGCAATCCACGAGGATGGTCTGCTGGTCGGTGGGGCATACCCAGTCGGGGTTGGTGGCGATGTAGGGGATGTCCTTGTGCGACGCCCACCATGCCGCGCGGCACAGGCGGCTGTAGGTGAGCGTAGTGTCGAAGGCGGCCACGAGCACGTCGGGGCGATCCTCAGGCGAGTCCTCGCACAGTTCGAAGCCTCCCTTCCTGAACTCTTCCTGCATGCTTGGCGTGCCAAGCGCGAAGATGCGCTTGGCCTGCGGATAGTTTTGGTGGATGTAGTCGACGGTGGCTATCGACGACGTGTACATCTGCTCCGCAGTGGCCTCAATGCCGAGCTTGTGCAATTTCTCGAGATAATCGCCTGAGCTCTTTGTCGGGTTGTTGGTCAAGAACGAATAGCTGATGCCGAGCCTCCGCAGCGTCTCGAGGAAGTGTTGGGTATAAGGGAAGAGCGTGCTGCCAAGGTAGATGGTGCCGTCCATGTCGAGAGCCACGTGGCTGATTTTTGCCAACGCTTCCATCAGCTTGTCGTGCCCAAAGGGAGATAAGAACTTGTCGAACTTCATAGATTGTCTTTTTTTTATTTCATATACACAGTTATGTCACAGTTGTTTACTCTTCCTCATAGTTGATCTTTGAGGCGCGCTCATATCCGTCGCGTGGGGCTTTCCACATGGATATCAATATCAACATGCCGACGATGGCCACCACGATGATGGTCTCAAACACCCTTGTCCATCCGTAGATGTCGGCCACATATCCCACGAGCAGTCCAGAGAGTCCGGAGCCGATGTATCCGAGAATGCCGGCTATGCCGTTGGCTCTTGCCGAAGCCTCTTTCGTGGCTTGCTTGCCGAGCTCGATGCCGATGAGCGCCTGTGGGCCGTACACGCAGAATCCCGCGCCAACGAGCACCGCCGCTGTGAGCGTAAGGCTCGCGTTGCCAGGCAAGCAGCGGAAGATGAACATGAACAATGCCGCGCCTGCCATGCAAGCCACGCACATGTGGTGTCCCTTGCCCTTGAAGATGTGGTCCGTGGCCCAGCCTGCGAACAGCGTGCCGACGATGCCGGCGATCTCAAACGCGGCCACTGTCCAGCCAGCCTCGGAGATGTCGAGGCCGCGGCTCTCGGTGAGGAACTTCGGTCCCCAGTCGAGGATACCCATTCTCACCACATACACGAAGAGGTTGGCAATGCAGAACGTCCACACCCAGCGGTTCTTCCAAACCATCTCCATCTCAAACTTCTTGCGGTCTTTCTTATTCTGCACGTCAATCTTTCCGAGCGACGTGCCGGGCAGGTCGGGCAGGCCAGCGTCCTTAGGCTCGTCGCGCAAGCCCATCAACACGAACACCGAGCCACAGAGGGCGATGATGGCCGGAATCCAGAAGCACCATTTCCACGCGCCTATGTGTGCGGCGTAGTTGAGAGCCTGTGTCGAGGCGTCAGCCACGTTGTTGTTGGTCAGGTTCTCGGCTATCCTTGCCACCACGTCAGCGTTGGCACTCATGTCGGTGCCGAGCGAGCCCATGATGGTGCCGCACACTATCACGGCGAAGGCGGCGCCCACCGAGTGTGACGTGTTCCAGATAGACATCTTGGTGGCGAGCTCCGACGGATGAATCCAGTGGGGCAGGACGCGTGCGCACGGAGGATAGCCCATGCCTTGGCAATACTGGTTCAGGATGATGACGATACCCATGAAGAGGATGAGCATCGAGGTGAAGTCGGGGCCGCTTTCGGTTCCCGTGATGAGCGCGCTGATATTCACGCTGAAGCCAAAGGCGAAGTTGGCCATGGCACACAAGAACAAGCCCAAGGCCATCACTATGTGGCTCTTGACGCGGTCTACCACATAACCATTGATGAAGCGCGACGTTCCGTATATGAGGGAGCCGAAAAACAATATCCAGCCGAAGCTCTTGTTGGAAATGCCATACTCACCGGTCAGGCCAGGCATGGCAAGCGAGAAGTTCTTTCTCACGAAATAAAACATGGCGTAACCAAGCATCGACACCAAAATGGTGCGTGCCTGCCAATTGATGAATTTCTTGCGTTTCTGGCCCAAGCTGCCGTAGACGTCTTGTTGTGTGCTCATATTAATTTTAGTTTTTTATCTTAAATAGTGCAGAATCAAAACATTAAACAAAAATCAACCAATGATTGATTTTCGGTTTTTAATGTTAGTTCTTCAATCTGAAACAAAATTAGCAAATGTTTTTGAACAATCAAAAATATTTGGCAATAAAATTGTTATTATTTAATTTGCTTAACATAAAAATGGTTGCTTACTTTAATATTTATTGCGTCAAACTGACACTATTCCTATATATTTTGCTAACTTTGCAAATGATTAATATATATATGTGTAACATAAACAGACAAGATAAATCCATGAACATTGAGAAAGAGATAAGCTCATCGGTGATTTCCGCCGTCAAGGAGCTTTATGGGCAAGAGGTTTCTGAAAAGATGGTTCAACTTCAAAAAACGAAACCTGGCTTTGAGGGCAACCTCACGCTGGTGGTGTTCCCGTTTTTGAAGATGTCGCACAAGAAGCCGCAAGACACCGCGCAAGAGATTGGCGAGAAGCTCGTTGGCGGTTGCAAGGCCGTGGCGGCGTTCAACGCCGTGGGCGGCTTCCTCAACCTCGTCATCGCGCCTGAGGCCTGGACGGAGCTGCTCGACACCATCGACAGCGACCCACGCTACGGCGAGAAGGCGGTAACGCCCGAGTCTCCTCTCGTCATGGTGGAATATTCCTCACCCAACACCAACAAGCCCCTTCACCTCGGCCACGTGCGCAACAACCTCCTTGGCTGGAGCTTGGCGAAGATTCTTGAGGCCAACGGCAACCGCGTGGTGAAGACCAACATCGTGAACGACCGTGGCATACATATCATGAAGTCGATGCTCGCATGGATGAAATGGGGCAACGGCTGCACGCCTGAGTCTACTGGCAAGAAGGGCGACCATCTCATTGGCGACTTCTACGTGCTCTTCGACAAGCACTACAAGGAAGAGTGCGCCGAGCTCGAGAAGAAATACGTGGCAGAGGGCATGGGCGAGGAAGAAGCCAAGAAGAAGGCCGAACATGAGGCTCCGCTCATCAAGGAGGCTCACCACATGCTCGTGAAATGGGAGGCGGGCGACAAGGACATCCGCGACCTCTGGGCCAAGATGAACTCATGGGTCTACGCCGGTTTCGATGAGACTTACAAGGCGCTTGGCGTCAGCTTCGACAAGATATATTATGAGAGCAACACTTACCTCGTGGGCAAGCGCAAGGTGATGGAGGGTCTCGACAAGGGCCTCTTCTACAAGAAAGAGGATGGCAGCATCTGGGCCGACCTCACCAACGACGGCCTTGACCAGAAGCTTCTCATACGCGCCGACGGCACCACGGTCTACATGACCCAGGACATAGGCACGGCGGAGATGCGCTTCGCCGATTACCCAATCGACAAGATGATCTACGTGGTGGGCAACGAGCAGAACTACCACTTCCAGGTGCTCTCGCTCCTTCTCGACCGCCTCGGCTTCAAGTGGGGCAAGGACCTCGTGCATTTCTCCTATGGCATGGTCGAGCTTCCCAACGGCAAGATGAAGAGCCGTGAGGGAACGGTGGTCGACGCCGACGACCTCGTGGCGGAGATGATAGAAGACGCACGCAAGACGAGCGAGGAGCACGGACAGTCGAAAGAGTTCTCCGACGAGGAGAAGGGTGAGATAGCCCGCATCGTGGGCATGGGCGCGCTGAAATACTTTATCCTGAAGGTGGACGCACGCAAGAACATGTTGTTCAACCCTGCCGAGTCTATCGACTTCAATGGCAACACGGGCCCTTTCATACAATATACTTACGCGCGCATACGCTCCATCCTCAGGAAGAGCGGCGACGTGGCTGTCGCGACCGACGCTTCTTACGCTCCCAACGCCAAGGAGGTGGAGCTGATACAGAAGCTTGACGCCTTCAAGGTGGCCGTGGCTGACGCTGGCCAGAACTATAACCCTGCCGGCATTGCCAACTACACTTATGAGCTGACCAAGCTCTTCAACCAGTTCTACCACGATTACAGCATCCTCTCCGCTGACACTGAGGCTGAAAAGATCTTCCGTCTCAAGCTCGCGCGCAACGTGAGCAAGACCATCAAGAACGCCATGGAGCTTCTTGGTATCGAGGTGCCAGAGAGAATGTAAAAAAGCACATCCATGATGGGCCAAAACGTTCAAGGCGTTTCCTCCGCCTGGGCCGTCGACGCGGGCTGTTCCGGCAATCCCGGGCCGATGGAGTATCAAGGGGTGGACCTCGCCACGGGTGAAAAGATATTCCATTTCGGACCATACTATGCCGACGGATCCACGGTGTATGGCACCAACAACATAGGCGAGTTTCTCGCCATAGTGCACGCCTTGGCCTTGATGGACAAGATGGGCATTACCGACAAGGCCATCTACTCCGACTCCTACATCGCCATACTATGGGTCAAGAAGAAACAATGCAAGACAAAGCTTGAACGCGACGAGCGCACCGAACCTCTCTACGCGCTCATAAGCCGGGCGGAGAAATGGCTCCGCGCCCACAATGTCAACACGCCCATAATACAGTGGCAGACAAGGCAATGGGGAGACATACCCGCCGACTTCGGAAGGAAATAACCATAGGCAACAAATAAACTCCATAAGCTCTCTTCCCTCGAATATGCTCGATGGAAGGGAGCTTTTTTCATATTCTTTCAACATTGCCAGTCCAATTGCTTTCACAAGACGCGAGCTTTTTGTAATTTTGCATTAATTAAACAAATTACACAATGAAAGCGTTATTGGACAGAATCCGTAAGGATGGCAAGTGTTACCCAGGTGGTATCTTAAAGGTCGACAAGTTCATCAATCACCAGATGGATCCAAACCTGATGAAGCAAATAGCGGTGGAGATGATTCGCCGATATGCCAACACCGACATCAACAAGATACTGACCATCGAGGCGAGCGGCATAGCGCCGGCCATCATGATGGGTTTCTTGCTCGACTTGCCGGTGGTGTTCGCCAAGAAGAAAAAGCCGTCGACCATGGGCGACATGCTCTCAACCACGGTGTTCTCGTTCACCAAGCAACGCGAATACCACGTCGTCATCTCAAAGGATTATCTCACGCCCGACGACAAGGTGCTTTTCGTTGACGACTTCCTGGCCTATGGCAACGCCGCCAAGGGCATCATCGACCTTTGCCGCCAGGCAGGGGCGCATCTGGAAGGCATGGCTTTCATCATAGAGAAGGCTTTCCAGCATGGCCGTAAGGTCATCGAGGACGCTGGCATACGCTGCGAGAGCATGGCCATCATCGACTCGCTCGACAACTGCGAGATAAAAATGCGAGAGGAATAATGGCCGCGCAGAAGGACTTGATTTATGGGCTTAACGACCGTCCGCCCCTCCGCGAGACCTTGTTCGCCGCCTTGCAGCACCTCTTGGCCATCTTCGTGGCCATCATCACCCCGCCTCTCATCATAGCGTCGGCCTTGCGCTTCGACATCCAGACCACGGGATTCCTCGTCTCCATGTCGCTCTTCGTCTCGGGCATCGCCACTTTCATCCAGAGCCACCGTGTCGGGCCCATCGGCACGGGCTTGCTTTGCATCCAGGGCACCTCGTTCTCGTTTATCAGTCCCATCATCAGCGCCGGCATGCTTGGCATGGTCAACGGCAAGATGGACGTCGCGCTCGGCTTGAGCTATGTCTTCGGCGGATGCCTTGTGGCTTCGGTCGTGGAGATGATAGTGAGCCGGATATTGCCTTATACGCGCAAGGTCATCACGCCGCTCGTGGCCGGCATCGTGGTCACGCTCATAGGCTTGTGTCTCATCAAGGCGGGCATTAACTCGTGCGGAGGAGGCCAGGCCGCGATAGACGACGGCACCTTCGGCTCTATCCGGAACTTGGGCCTGGCAGTGCTGGTGCTTGTCACCATCATCTTCTTCAACAGGTCGGCCAACAGGTTCTTGCGCATGGGCTCAATAGTGCTGGGCCTGCTCGTTGGCTGCGTGGCGGCCTATTGCCTGGGCATGATCCATTTTTCCGACATCCATGCCACGGGGTCGCTCAACATCCCCGTACCGCTCAAGTATGGCTTGCGTTTCGACGTGGGCACCATCGTCGGCCTTGGCCTTATCTATCTCGTCACCGCGGTAGAGGCTTTCGGCGACATCACCGCCAACTCGCTCATCTCAGGCGAGCCCGTGGAAGGTCCCGTGTTCATGAGGCGCGCGCAGGGCGGCATCTTGGCCGACGGTTTCAACTCCATGCTGGCCGCCGTCTTCAACAGCTTCCCCAATTCCATCTTCGCCCAAAACAACGGCATGATACAGCTCACGGGCGTGGCAAGCCGCTACGTGGGCTATTTCATCGCCGGAGCCTTGTTCCTCCTTGGCCTCTTCCCCGTGGTGGGCGAGTTTTTCTCCCTCATCCCCGACTGCGTGCTGGGCGGGGCCACGCTCTTGATGTTTGGCACCGTGGCCGCGGCGGGCGTGCGTATCATAGCCTCCACCAAGATGGATCGCAAGGCGGTGCTCGTGCTTGCCATAAGTTTCGCCATGGGCCTGAGCGTGGAGCTCGTGCCCGACATCCTATCCCAGATGCCAAGCGTCATCAAGAGCATCTTCTCCAGTGGCATCACCACGGGCGGCGTCACGGCGATGATAGCCAATGCCTGCATACGCGTAAAGGCCGACGCGTAGTGGGCTTTACGCGCTATCGGCCATGCTCCATTTTTTTTCGCGGAAAAGTTGTAGGATGTTTAGCTATTTCTTATCTTTGCAACAGTTAAACATTAAACCGCAAGCTATATGGAATTAAAAGAAAAATACACGGCCGACGCCCACCGCTACGCCGATGGCGATGCGCTATATAATAGATGTGGCAAGAGCGGTGTGCTCCTGCCAAAGGTCAGTCTTGGATTCTGGCACAACTTCGGTGGCGTTGACCCCTATGAGCGGAGTCGAGCCATCACCCACTACGCCTTCGACCATGGCATTACCCACTTCGACCTTGCCAACAACTACGGCCCTCCATACGGCAGTGCCGAGGAGACCATGGGCCGGTTGATGCGTGATGATTTCCGGCCGTATCGCGACGAGCTCTTCATCGCCACGAAAGCGGGCTTCGACATGTGGGAGGGCCCTTACGGCAACTGGGGCTCGCGCAAGTATCTCATGGCAAGCCTTGACCAGAGCCTAAAGCGCATGGGGCTGGACTATGTGGACTTGTTCTACAGTCACCGCTATGACCCCGCTACTCCGCTTGAGGAGACGCTGCAGGCCATGGTCGACATCGTGAGGCAAGGCAAGGCCCTCTATCTGGGCATCAGCAACTGGCCGTTGGAGGCACTGAAATTCGCCGACCGTTACCTGCGCGAGCGCGACGTGCCGCTGCTTATCTATCAAGGCCGCCTTAACATGATAGACCGCGCGCCGCAGGAGGAGGGCATACTCGACTATTGCCATGAACATGACATAGGGTTCATATCCTACTCGCCACTGGCGCAAGGACTGCTCACCGACCGTTATCTCAATGGCATACCTGCCGACAGCCGCATGGCGAAGGAGCGTTCGCTGAAGCACGCTGCCCTGACCCCGGAACTGTTGGCCCGGCTCAAGCGGTGGAACGAGCAAGCCAGTGAGCGCGACGAGACCTTGGCGGAGATGGCCTTGGCCTGGATTCTGCACCAAAAGGGCGTGACGAGCGTGCTGGTGGGGGCCAGCTCAACAGCGCAACTGGAGAAAAACATGAAATGCGTTCACGCCAAGACATTCTGAAACATTAAAACCTTGACAAACGAAGACTTCATGAAGAGGGCCATCGCCCTCTCGGTAAACAACGTGCGCAACGGCGGCGGACCGTTCGGCGCCGTGATAACACGCCACGGAGAGGTGGTGGCTACGGGCGTGAACCGCGTCACAGCCAACAACGACCCCACCGCCCACGCCGAGGTGACGGCCATAAGGAACGCCGCCCGTGAGCTTGGCACCTTCGACCTGAGCGATTGCGAGATATACACCTCGTGCGAGCCGTGCCCCATGTGCCTTGGCGCCATATACTGGGCGCGGCTGAAGAAGGTCTACTTCGCCAACGACAAGCACGACGCCAAGGCCATCGGCTTCGACGACTCGTTCATCTACGACGAGTTTGCCTTGCCACGCCAGCAACGCAAGTTGCCCTCAGAGGTGCTGTTGCGCGACGAGGCGCAAGAGGCTTTCCGCTTGTGGAGCGAAAAGAAGGACAAGGTGGAATATTAACCGGCAGGCAAGTGCGGCTACTGATAAAAAATCTCTTTAGAGTTGTGGGTGTAAAAGAAAAAAACTATCTTTGCGAAAAAATAATAGACGCATATGTCTACACTGCTTATAGCCTTTGGAATAAGGTTCTTTTTCTATTTAGACGAACATGAGCCTATTCATGTCCATGTGAGCTATGGTGGAAAACGGGCAAAGATAGAGCTTGTGCCTGAAGTGAGAATTGTATATAACCATGGCTTGAAAGAGCAAGTAATTAAGAAAGCTGTTGCCACATGTGATAACTATAGGGAAGATTTTATTGTAGAGTGGCATAAGCGTTTCGGATAAAACGGTTTTAGACTATGGAAAAAATCAAGAACATTTGGTTTGACAAGAATCGCATTTATATGAAGGCACAGTCGGGCAAGTTGTTCAGTCGTCCGCTGGAGGCCTACCCAGAGCTTATGAATGCGACAACTGAGCAGCGCAATGATTATGTTGTCGGGGATGATGGTGAGGACATCCGTTGGGAATCCATAGATGTGGACATGCATGTATCAAGTTTTCTTGAAACATCAGAGCCTCAAGAAAACGCGATAGGAGCTTTGTTTGCAAAATATCCATGGCTGAATATTTCAGAGGTTGCCCGTAGCCTGAACATTAGTCAAAGCCTTCTTGTCAGATACATATATGGCATATCAACGCCAAGCGAAGAACGAGTCTCTGAAATCAAGAATGTCTTGCACGAGTTCGGTAAAGAGTTGTTGAGCGCATAGTAATTCATGACGGTCTTTTGTGCTACGTTTTGGTTTTCGTGTCACTTTCCAACTAACGCTCTCGCAAGTCTACGATGTCGGGATATGACGCATCGTGCTTGCACAGATATGTCTCGTATGTATCTGACGAAGCGTATGGTTGCATGGCAAGTTCCTCGATTATGGCGTGCATGGGACCGTTGCGCAGCGTACGCTTGTAGTTGAACAGTAGTTCGCCCCCATAGCGATTTGCCAGGTAGTTGATGAGTGTAGGTTCAATTTTCTTGTTGGCTACACGACAGCTTATCACAAAATCGGTGACCGTGGGTCGTTCGCCATTTTTGTTTATAATGAGAAATCCTACGGTGCCGTAATCGCCAAACTTATCGCTACTCTTGAGTACGAAGCTTTCGTATCGGTTGTCTTGTAAAATCTCCCTCACTTTGTCAATTGACAGTCGTCGTCCTGAGGAGTTGAGCTGATTGGTGCGTTGTAGCAGTTCGTAGCAACGCCTTATCTCTTCCTCCTTCGGTGCGGATATTATAGCCTTGATATTGCAGCTTCGGAGAAAGTCATCGATGTTGCCAGTCCATAATTCTTCTTCTTTGTGCATTGTTTCGAGCATTTTGTAAGTTTGCCGTCTCTTTTTGGAGTCGTCGGTGACAACGGCGTTGAACCTGTCGCAGCGTGCGAAATCCTCCATCTCCGAAGGGTCTATGCTTGTCACATCTGGTATATGAAGTGATACCTCGTTGCGTTCGAATGGATTGTCGTCTACGAACACTACCGTGTCGGGGCTGATGTTCATTTGTTTGATAGTGTTGGCTATATTCGCGCTTTTCGGATTCCAGTTTATCTTTTTGAATACAAAGTAATCGTCTATGCCAAAGGCTTTCAGCTTTCTTTCCGCCTCTTCCGGGTCGTTTTTCGATGCTATGCTGTTGACGATGCCTCGTTGGTCAAGGTCGACAATGAGATCCTTCAAACGTTCGTTAAGAGTCACATTGCCTTCTATGAGCGTGCCGTTCCAAATTGTGTTGTCTAAGTCCCATACCACGCATTTCACCTTTTTCCCCATGGTGATGTCGGTAGGTAGCAGTTCCAGACTGCGGAACGCGAGCTTGACGTGCTCCTCGGCGTTGACGGGATGCAGGTTGATAAAATAGAGTTCTTTCTTGTCGTTCCCCTCGTATGGCGGAATGTTGACGCTAAACTCCACCTTGCCCATAGGAATCTCTATGGCCTTTCTATAGAGCAAAGCGGAGAAGCTCTTGATGTCTACAAGGAAAGTGGATGGATGATCGTGGTTTTGTACCACGCCTCTAAGCGTAAGTGCACAAGCAGGTTCTTTCCTCTCCATCATAAGGTTTATTAGCTTCTGACGGTAACTGAACCATCCGTCATCGATGAATTTTCGAATCGGCTTGAAAGGCATGCTCATTGCCAAGTGTCTGAAGAGATAGCCGAGAGTTGTGACAGCTTGGTACAAGCGTGCGTAGGCGTTGCCAGACAGTGGGCGTGTTTTGAGCTGTGATTCTATCTTCGCCCATGTCCTGAACTCGCATTCTGCCCCAATGCCATCTTCAGTCTTGATTGGTGCGAAACCGTCGACAAGGCGTATGCAGTCGCCGTCGGCACGCTTTCGGAAACGTGGACATGTGGCGTAGCAAGCTGGCGCGGAACATTCCACGCAGTGCTCTGTCCAAAACAGAGGCACGATAGGTTGTTTGTTTTTGTAACTGTGGCTTATGACATTTTGAAGCCCCTTTAGTTTTCGACTGCTGTATATGAACTCAAACATGGCTTATTTCTCGCTGGTTAATTGTTTCCACACTTCCATTGATGTGCAGACCTTAAGTTTCCCTTCTTTCTCTTCCTGTTTTAAGAATTGGCAAAAGGTATCAAACTTGCCCTCTTCGTAGTCCCAGTTGTCGTGTACGGCACCATCTGGTACGATGCTGTGAAACATCAGCACTATGGCCTGTTTGGTCTTTATGGCCTTCTTGATGACGGCTTTTAGCTCATTCGTGGTGATTGACGACAATACCGGTATGCTGTATATCAGCCCGTCCTGCACGTCATTCATCATTGTGTCTTGGTATGCCATGCGGTAGAGGCAAGGCCACTGGAGTACTCGGCTTGTTTTCCTTATCAAAGTCTTGAGCCATGCGCACGACTTGTATCTAAGCGATACGCGAGCATACCTTATGGTGTTGCTTTGGTTTGAGGTAAGCCGATGCCAAGTTTCCAAACTCAATCCTGTCCCCGGACTCGCAAAGCCGTCGCCAAATCTTGTGAGTGTGTTTACTCCAAGTAATGATTTGAGTTCTGTGATGCCCTTTTCTATGTCGGTGATGTCGTTTTGGTGCGCCCAGCCGTGTCCAGCTATCTCAAACTTGTTGTTAGAAAACAGTTCTCGCACCATGTCTACGTTCATCTGCTTTACGTCGGTAGGGTTGCCTGGGGTTAACTTGCCAGTAACATATCCCATGGTTATGTTGAACGTGGCTGGTAAGTCAATCTTTTTCAAGATAGGGTAGGCCATGGTGTAGTTGTCTATCCTGCCATCGTCGAAACTAAGTGAAACCAAACACTTCTGAAGCTTGTTGTCCATCAAGGTTGCCTTTTAATGTGATGTGTCACGGCTCCCTTATGAAAATATTATTGCGACGGTTAGGCAAAGGCCATAAAAAAAGACGTGGGAGTCAATACTACTTATCCCACTGTCAAGGCCTTCGCATTGCCTATTATCCGGGACAAGCAACACGACAGCCCACGCCAAGAGATATTATGAGGGTATACCCCCTCCTAGAGGGGGTATAGACATAATACACCCAACGTGGACGCTCAGTTGCTTTATCTTCCGGATAATCAAAGTTTGCGAAGTTCTGACAGTAGAAGATAACGCTTGTAAACGTCCTTTTCTTGAATTCATTGACATGTAGGCTACACGTAACCACGTTGTCGCAGAACTCAAATTCATCGATGTCTTGACTCTTCAGCTTTTGAAAGGCTAAATAGTCAAGCCAAAATTAATAAGAAATAAGGAAGTGAACAACTTTTTTGCAGGAAAATTACCGCATTTATTTGAAGAAGTGGGCAAAAAAGCACGATTTGCTTGTTTAATCACAATGAAAAGGTTATCTTTGCGACATGACACAAATAACTTTAAACAATATGAGAAGAGTGTTCTTTTTTATCGCGGTAGTGGCCATGATGGCAACCTCCGCCTTTGCGCAACAACCCACGGCGACAACCGAGCGTGGCAAGTTGGCCCCAACCCCGCCCATGGGCTGGATGACGTGGAACATGTTCAAGGGCGACATATCCGAGCAACTCATCAAGGAGACCGCCGATGCCATGGTGGAAAGCGGGTTGCGCGACGCCGGCTACAAGTATGTCTTCATCGATGACCTTTGGCAGGGCGGCAGGGACAACCGCAACAACATCATCCCGGACCCGAAGAAGTTTCCTAATGGCATAAAGGCGCTTGCCGACTATGTTCACTCCAAGGGCCTGAAGCTCGGCATCTATTCCGACGCGGCACAGCTAACCTGCGGCGGATGCACGGCGAGCTACGGCTTCGAGGAGCAAGACGCGCGCACGTTCGCCTCGTGGGGCGTCGACTACTTGAAATACGACTATTGCAACGCCCCTGAGGACAGTGCCACGGCGCGCTTGCGCTATAAGACCATGGCCGACGCGTTGTCTAAATCGGGCCGCGACATAGTGCTCGGCATCTGCG
This sequence comes from Prevotella sp., assembly GCA_022769825.1. Taxonomy (GTDB): domain Bacteria; phylum Bacteroidota; class Bacteroidia; order Bacteroidales; family Bacteroidaceae; genus Prevotella. Next base: position 18,510 of record JALEJI010000036.1, read on the forward strand.
AGTGGGGACAGCGCAACGGCGAAGAGTGGTGCGAGCACGTGGGCGGTCAATTGTGGCGCACGAGTTCTGACGTGCGCGACATGTGGAAAGACATAGTGAACCAAGGCGGCGTGGGCATCCTCGACATCATCAACGTCACCGCGCCACTGTCGAAACAAGTGCGCCACGGCCAGTGGCCCGACATGGACATGCTGGTGGTGGGACTCAACGGCAAGGGAGGACCATCGAGCGACCTCGGCGGCGTGGGCTGCACCTACACCGAATACCAGACCCAGATGAGCATGTGGTGCATGATGTCGTCGGTGCTGGCGTTGAGCAACGACCTCCGTCACCTCACGCCGGAAGACAAGCGCATACTCCTGAACAAGGAGATTATAGCCATCGACCAAGACCCGCTCGGCAAGGCCGCTGAGCGCGTGGTCAACGAGGCTGGCCATCAAGTGTTCGTCCGCCCGTTGGCCAATGGCTCGCATGCCGTGGCTATACTCAACAGCGGCGACAAGGCCCAAAGACTCTCAGTCTCGTTCAAGCAACTTGGCTTGACGGGCAAGTACACCGTGCGCGACGTTTGGCAGCATCGCGACATTGCCCGTGGCGCCACCAAGTGGGGAGGCAAGGTCCAGGCCCACGAGACCAAGGTCTTCGTGTTGAGATAAGACAATAGTGACAGAGGCCCTATTTGTTTAGAAGGGCCTCTATCTGCTCGTGCGTCATTCCCTTGTCCTTGTTCTTGTTCTTGTTCTTGTTGTAAAACTCTATCAGCTCAGGCATTGACCTGCGGCATGGGCCACACCAGCTTGCCCAGAAGTCCACGAGCACGTATTGCCCTCTCAGGCAAATAACGCCAGTGCAGGGGCGGGCCCTGCAAAGCATACGATGCATATCAAAATATTTTACAAATGGTCGTCTGAGAATCGATTTTTTTCAACCAAGCAGTCTCTTGGTCGTAAATGACGCGATTATGGGCGACTTTGGTAAATGATTGATTATCAGTAGGTTGTGTTTTTAACGGCTCTTTGGTATCGCAAATTCGCTAAAATGGTGTCGCCGTTACGGTGCAATCGCGTTGCCGTTACAGTGAAACGGCGACGCGATTACGGTGTAACGGCGATGCGATTACACCGTAACGGCAACGCGATTGCACCGTAACGGCAACGGTTTTTCAGGAAAAAGCCGCTGACGGTGCTGCCGGGGGGCACCTCGAAGCCGTTTTCCCGCTCTAAAAGCACCTGTCTCCAAGTGTTAAATTTTGGCAATAATATTTTACATTTTCCAGTCTTCAAGCAGTCTTGGCTGGCGGCATGAAAAAAGCCACACCCTCATGCAGGGTGTGGCTTTTTTCATGCTTTATGTTTTAGTCATGGCCGGCACGATGCAGGCCAGTGATTAAACGGTTTATCCTATTTGACTTCCAGGTTTCACCTCTCCGAGGGTCGTGGTGACGCTCAGTGAGCCGTCGAAGTTGAGAGCGGAGAGAATCATGCCTTGGCTCTCTATGCCCATCATCTTGCGTGGCGCGAGGTTGGCTATGAAGAGCACGTCCTTTCCCACGAGCTGTTCAGGCTTGTAGAATTTCGCTATGCCCGAAAGTATGGTGCGGTCGGTGCCGCTGCCGTCGTCGATGGTGAACTGCAAGAGCTTGTTCGACTTCTTCACGTTCTTGCATTCCTTGATGTGTCCGACCCTTATGTCCACTTTCTCCCACTCGTCGAATGGCACGTTGGGCTTCACGGGCTCGGCCTTGTAGTCCTTTGCGGCTGCGGCCTTCTCGTTGGCCTCTTTCGTTGCGGCGAGCTTGTCGAGCTGCTTCTGTATGGTCTCGTCCTCTATCTTCTCGAAGAGCAGTTGAGGCTCGCCGAGCTGGTGACCCGACTTGAGCAGGTCTGTTCGGCCCAGTTCGGCCCAGTCGAAGCAGTCCATGCCTATCATGTCTCTCAGCTTGCGGCTTGAGAAAGGCAAGAAAGGCTCGAAGGCTATGGCGAGGTTGGCCACGAGTTGCAGCGAGATGTAGAGAATGGTCTCCACGCGCTTTTGGTCGGTCTTCCAAACCTTCCAAGGCTCACACTCGGTGATATACTTGTTGCCGATGCGCGCCAGGTTCATGGCCTCTTTCTGCGCCTCGCGGAAGTGGAAGCCGTCGAGCAGCTGCTCCACCTTGGCCTTCACGTCCTTGAACTCGTCTATGGCCTTCTTGTCCACGTCGGTCAGCTCGCCGCACTCAGGCACCACGCCGTTCCAGTATTTCTTGGTGAGCTGCAGGGCGCGGTTCACGAAGTTGCCGTAGATGGCCACGAGCTCAGAGTTGTTGCGCTCCTGGAAGTCCTTCCACGTGAAGTTGTTGTCTTTCGTCTCTGGCGCGTTGGCGGTGAGCACATAGCGCAGTACGTCTTGCTTGCCAGGGAAGTCCTTGAGATATTCGTCGAGCCACACCGCCCAGTTGCGCGACGTGGAAATCTTGTCGTTCTCCAGGTTGAGGAACTCGTTGGCCGGCACGTTGTCGGGCAATATGTAGTCGCCGTGCGCCTTCAGCATTGTAGGGAAGATGAGGCAGTGGAACACGATGTTGTCCTTTCCGATGAAATGAACGAGTCGTGTCTCAGGGTCTTGCCACCACTTCTGCCATGAGCCCCACTTCTCAGGCTCGTCGTCGCACAGCTCCTTAGTGTTGCTGATATATCCGATAGGAGCGTCGAACCACACGTAGAGCACCTTTCCGTCGGCACCCTCCACAGGCACGGGTATACCCCAGTCGAGGTCGCGCGTCATGGCGCGAGGCTGGAGGTCCATGTCGAGCCACGACTTGCACTGTCCGTAGACGTTGGGTCGCCATTCCTTGTGGCCCTCAAGAATCCACTGCTTCAGCCAGTCTTGATAGTTGTTGAGTGGCAAATACCAGTTTTTCGTCTTCCTTATCTCAGGCTTCGCCCCGCTGATGGTGGAGTGGGGGTCAATGAGCTCCATTGGCGAGAGGTCGCTGCCGCACTTCTCGCATTGGTCGCCGTAGGCGTTGGGGTTGCCGCAGTGAGGGCAAGTGCCCATGATGTATCGGTCGGCGAGAAACTGCTTGGCCTCGGGGTCGTAATATTGCTCAGACTCTTTCTCCACGAGCTTGCCGTCGTCGTAAAGCTTGCGGAAGAAGTCGGAGGCGAACTTGTTGTGAATCTTCGATGTGGTGCGGCTGTAGATGTCGAACGAGACGCCGAACTCCTTGAAAGAGTCCTTGATGATCTTGTGGTAACGGTCGCATACGTCTTGCGGCGTTATGCCTTCCTTCTTTGCCCTGATGGTGATAGGCACTCCGTGCTCATCGCTTCCTCCGATGAAGATGACAGGGCGTTTCTTGAGGCGCAAGTAGCGCACGTAGATATCCGCGGGCACATACACGCCGGCCAAGTGGCCTATGTGCACGCCACCATTGGCGTAAGGCAATGCCGCCGTGACGGTTGTCCGCTTGAAATGTTTATCTTCCATGTGTTCTGTTTAATTGTTTTCTGAAGTGCAAAATTACGAAATAATCAGCGATTAAACTTCTTTTCCGTCAGAAAATCCCAAATGCGGTCGAGATAACCATAACTTCCCGTGCCCGGCGCGGCTTGTTTCTGGAAGCAATGTTTCCTCAGGGCGAAGGTGTGCAGCTCGCTTTGTATGCCCATGGCCCGCATCCTTTCCCAGCATTTCACAGACCCCATGGCCGCGTAGCCGTCGGCGTCGCCATGGAGGAAGAGCGTCGGCGCGGTCTTGACATCGAACGAGAACTCCGGGTTTATCACGTCTCGGTCTTCGTTGCCCCCCTCGCTGTCGTGGCCGTCGCTGCCGTCGGACAAGACGTAGGCCGGATAGGTAGCCAAGCCCCACTGCACGTTGCATGGCACCTTGTCTATGCTGTCTATTGGCAGGTAGCTCTGGTGCTTCGACGACGTCACGCCCATGAGCGTGAGATGTCCTCCGGCCGAGCATCCTGAAATGCCGATGCGGTTGGGGTCAAGCCCAAGGCTCTTTGCTTCATTGCGCACAATCCTTATGGCCCTTTGCAAGTCTTGCCATGCCGTCGTGTGCTTGGAGAGCCCGCTCTCGGCTGATGGTCGCGGCGTGCGATACTTGATGGTCACCACGGTCATGCCCTTCTCGTTGAGGAAGCGACGCAAGGGAGCCACCTCGAAGCCGTCGGGATTGTTGTTGTTGTATGCCCCGCCAGAGTAGGCAATCTGTATGGCCTTGGTCTTCAGCACCTTCGGGAAATGCCATTCGAGATATGGCACGCATTGCTTGTCTTGGCGGTCGGGCATCTTGCCTTTAGGCCAGATGGCCTCTTTCTTATAGTTGCCGCGAGCCTCGTCGTTGTCGTATCGGCTCATGAGCGGCACCTCCTTGTCGAGAGAGCCGAGGAAGCCCATCTGCTTGATAAACTCAATGCCTCGCTCAAGGCCTAAGGCGCGGTGCGCCACGTCTGGATAGAGATGAAGCTCCGTGGGAACCTTCATGCGCCGCAGCTGTCTATACACCAGCGTGGAGCCGTTTGGCGAGTAGGGGTCCAGGCCGCCGTGGTGCAGGCTTATGGGGCAAGTGTGCCTGTCGAAATGGAATATGGTGTCGAGACTCACGTCTGTGCCGTAGCCTTGGCGTGTGGCCTTCGTGCCCGTGCGCCCGTCGGTGGTCACGTAGGCTGGCGCGTTGAGTATTGCCCAGTTGATGTGGCACGGCGTGTCGTCTATCTTGTCCAGTGACGCGTATGCCCGCGTCTCCGAGCTCGTGGCGAGAAGCAGTCCCATGTGCGAGCCTGCCGACATGCCTATCACGCCAATCTTCTCGGGGTCATAGCCACGCTTCTTGGCCTCGCTTCGCACCATGCGCACGGCGCGCTGACCGTCTTCCCACGCCGTCTTGTATATGGGCAATCCCTTTGGGCGTGGCGTGCGGTAGATGAGCCCCACGCATTGTATGCCTTCCTCGGTGAGCCGCTTCCGCCATTGCTTTTCCGCGGCCTCGCTCGCGAGATATTCATACGCTCCTCCCCTTATGAGAATCATGCAGGCTCCCGTGCGCTTCCCTTTAGCCGGAGCGTCGTACCATTCGAGATAAGGCAAGCGGTTCTTGTCGGCGTTGAAGTCTTTCTGGCTTGCCACGCTTTTCAACGCGGCAATCTGGTGTTGTTGGCTGTCGGGCATCTTGCCCTTTGGCCAAAGATACTCTTTCTTGACAGCGGCGAAGGAAAACGCCACGTAGACGGTCAGCAGGAAAGTCAATACCATCAGCTTCTGGATTTGTTTCATATATTTTACTGGTTATAGGTTATCAATCGTTGAGGTTTATCGCGCTTGTCGGGCACGCCGGTTGCAATCTTCACAAATGCCTTTCACCACATAGTTGCAACTGGTGCGCGTAAACCCTGCCGGCAATTCTATGGCCGGCACCGGCGTGTCGTGGAGGCAATAAATCTTGTGGCATCTCTCGCAGAAGAAGTGCACGTGCAGGTCTTCGTCTTCCTCGTCGTCGTCGCTTTGGCTCCTGCACAGCTCATACCTTATTCCGCCGTTGCCATCCTCTATGGTGTGCACGAGATGATGTTCGCGAAACAGGGTCAGGGCGCGGAATATGCCGCTCTTGTCCACGCTCACCAAATGCGTCTCAAGCTCTGTCAGCGTTGACGGGTACTCTTCCGCCGCCAACGCCTTGACCACGAGAATGCGGTTGCTCGTGGGCTTGATGTCATGGCTGCTCAACAGCTTGATGCTTGTCTTCTCATCCATTGCCTCATGTTTCTTTATTGCAAAATTAGCAAAAAAATTAGCAATGTGCGTCTGTTAACGGGAAAATAGTTGTATTTTTGCATTATCTTATCCACATCAATGACACAATAAACACGAGGACTTCATTTCACAATGCGAATCAATAATCCATCTTTCGAGATATGGCAACAAGGGCCGGGCATATCCGGCGTTTACAAACAGGTAGAACGCGTGGGGCGTGTGTGCTACAAGAGCGAGGACCACACCACGGCCGACTCGGCGCGCCCCTTTGTGGAGCGCATGATCAAGAGCGAGCACCTCGCCATGCTTGAGCATGGGTCAGTCTACCTCTTGTTCGATATCAAGCCGAATGATGAGAGAGGAAATGGCGGTGAACGGCCTTGGGAGTTCTATGCCACCAACAAGTTCTCGCAGTGTGTGGAGCGTTCGGGCAAGATGTATGTCACCACCAACCTTCGCGTGCTTGCCGAGAACAAGCGTCTCGACGACCTTGAAGCCTATTGGAGTGAGCCCTTGCCGCTTCATCCTGTGCGTGTCACCGTGCATTTCACCACGCAGATAGGCATAACGCGAGAGTTTAACCGTCACCGTGCCGACTCCATGGCAGAGCAGAGCACGCGTTATTGCAACTATTCGAAGGCGAAGTTTGGCAACGAGATAACCATCAACATCCCCACGTGGGTGAAACATGAGATGACGGGGTCGGAATGGTCACGCCAGCTGAGCAGTGGCATGTTGAAAGTCAGCGGTCAGCAGTTTATGGAGTTGGCGCGCAAGGTTGCCGACGGCAGTGCCACGCTTCTCGACAATTGGGTGTTTGCCAACATTGCCGCGGAGAAGTCGTACATGAATCTCATAGCCGCGGGACGCAAGCCGCAGGAGGCGCGAGTGGTGTTGCCCCTCGACACCGCCACCGAGCTGGTCCACACGGCCTTCGTCTCCGACTGGAAGCATTTCTTCGACCTTCGCGCCCTTGGCACCACAGGCCAGCCCCATCCCGATGCCAAGGCGATAGCGTTGCCCCTTCTTGAGGAGTTCAGGGACAGGGGATTGCTTTGAGGGAAGTGGCTAAGCCTCACTCCCAAGCTTGGCAAGGTGCCGCACATTGCAAGATTATGAATCGCGTTCAACCATCCCGCCTTTTCCCTTTATATAATCCATCAGCTTTCGGAAGAGTGGCGAGGCCGACAGTGTCTTCACGTTTCCCGTGAGGATAAGTTGTTTGCGAGCCCGTGTCAACGCCACGTTGAGCTTGCGGTCTATCTCATGTCCGTCCTCGGTGAAGGTGTTGGCAGTGAGGAAGTCGAGCTGATGGGCTTGCTGTATGGTGAAGGAATAAATTATCACGTCCCTTTGCGAGCCTTGGTATCGCTCAACGGTGTCGATGCTTATGCCGTAAAGAGCCTTTATCCCGGTTTTTTCTATTTCTTTCCTTATCATCGCTATTTGGTTGCGATAAGGCACTATCACGCCCACGGTCTTGTCGGCGTTGAACCGCTCTCCGTAGAAGCGATACACACGTTGTAGCATGTCGCATACTATACGCGCCTCGTCGGCGTTCACCTTGTCGGAAATCTCAGGCTGCCGGCAGTATCTCGACGCTATGAAAATCATCCGGTGGCCCTTCAATAGGTCGTCGATGCCGTCTTGCGATGGCAATGCGTAATCAATCTCCTTGGCTTGTTGGTGAGGCAACGGCACGCAGCTGAGACGCTCACGCGAGTAAAACTCACGGTTGGGAAACTCTGCTATGTCGGGGTGCATGCGTCCCTGGCGGCGTAGCGTGCCAATGAAGTCGGCACGCTTGGCCATGAGCTCTTGCCGTATAATCCGTTCGAAGAGTGAGCTCTTGCAGTCGGCAAGCCCTATGTCAAGCAGCGTCTTGCTTCTTACCGCGCTGTCGCCATCGCCCTGTTGCACCACGGCTGGCAGCTGCTTGTAGTCGCCGATGAGAATGAACTTGTCGATATTGCATTGGCATCCAAGCGACGCGTCCGAGGCGCGGTGGCTTGCCAACAGGCCGATGATGTTAGGCTCCAATATCTGCGAAGCCTCGTCCACGATGGCAAGCGCGAAATGCTTGATAGAGAATAAGTAAGCTCTCGACTGCATCATCGACGTGGTGCCAACTATGACCTTGGCGCTTTCTATGAGCAGCTTCATGCCAGCGAGCGACGGCTTTTCTCCTACCCTGTTTTGCAAGAGATGAGGCGTGAAGCCCTCGGCGCACGACAGTTCGCTGCCTATCCTCAGGAAGTCGATGCAGTTGTCGGCCAACATGCCGCAAATCTCGTCCACGGCGCGGTTGGTGTAAGCCATGAGCAACAACGCCTTGCCCTCATTCTCCTTGTCAAGCTCCGTGAGAGCTTCCCTTACCATGAACTGCAGCGCCATGGATGTCTTTCCCGTTCCCGGAGGTCCCACGAGCAGGAAAAAGTCGCTTGCTTGCTTTGCCCTTAATATTATGTCGTCGATGTTGCCGTCGTAGCTTCTCGACAGTGTAAGGCTCTTGTCGGCTTGCGGCTCGCGTTGCCCGAGCAGCAAGTCCTTGCGGTCTTTCGGTGCCGTAATCAATTGATAGATGGAGCTCAGCGCCGCGCCCCCGCCCACGTCGCTGCTGCCGTGCTCTATGCACCACACCTTGTCCTTGTTCTGCTTCAGATAAGTCTTGGCCAATGGGTTCATGAGCCTGACTACCACTTTGCCAGTGTGGAGCTGCTCTATTCCAGCCTTTAGCAATATCGCCTTCCGCGCGTCGGGTTCCTTGGAGTTGTCGTAAGCGTAGAGGTAAATCATGTCGCCACGGCGGAAGTTTGGCAGGAAGTCCTCGCCTTGGTCTGGCACCGTAAGCGCGAGCGTGTCGCAAACGCCGCCTTGCCCGTCGTCGGTCTCTTGCCCATTGTCGTCTATCGCCTTGGGATTGGTGAGGCCGGTGAAGATGTTTCCCGTTTCCTTCTTTTCGGCCAAGGGCATGTTCCACAGGTTTGCCACGCAACTGCCCGTGCCTTCCACCACGCCCACTCGCGACATGATGTTCTCCCTAATCACGAATTGCGTCATTCGGCAGAAGTAGTCGTGCTCCAATGGTGTGAGCGCGTGAAGTGGCGCTATCAAGGACAGCAGTTGCGGCCTGAGGTATTTGTCGTAGAAAAAACCGCCCGCGTGGGCCACGTTGAGCGTTTGCTCGGTAATCTGCGGCAGGATTTTATCCATGCCGTTCTCGGCTATGTCAAACTCCAGCGCCATGGCCTCGTTGCGGAAGCGCATGGCCTCGTAGACAAGTTTCATCAGTGATGTCACGCCAATGAGACCGCCGGGCAACGGGTATTTGGAGTAGAGCAATCGTATGTCGGAGTGCTGCACGCCGAAGTTGTAGTATAGTATGCCGAAATAAAGCAGCACCTGCACGTAGTGCTTCTCCACCACTTTCGCGCCTTGGCTGTTTGCCAAGCCGCGCTCCAGGAAGGTGTTGCGTCCCGACTTTTGCTCCACCAGTAGGCGCAAGTCGGTGGTCATCAAGTCAACGCGTCCTTGCAGCCCGAGCTTCTCGCATACGAACGTTGGTTCAAGTATGGCCTTCTTCATGTCGTAGTGCCGGCGCAGCTCTTCCACTATGCTTATGATGTTTCGCGCTTGCCGTGCCGCGTCTTCCTTGAACTTTGTCGCGTCGAAGTCGGGGCAGCTCGTGTATTCGAGGGCCTTGTCGCGAAAGTTCTTGACGAGGGTCTTGGTCGCCGAGAATTTCTTGTCGTTTATTATGTCGTCAAGGCACGCCCCGGCATAGTTTCCCAAGAGAATGGCTTGCGTGTTGGCGCGTTCCTTAATGCGTTTGAGCAGATACATTAGCGGGTGGTGCCCGTAATCCTCGAAGCACGACGCTATCACGGATATGTCCATCAGGCAGTCGGGCTCCACGATGATGAGCCTTGGCGTGATGGTGTCGCAGTCGGTCTGGCAACCGAGAAGGTTCAGGTGCATGCCCGGCTTGAGAATGTCGTGGAGATACTCCATGCGCGCGTACTGCGTCTGGCGTGTGTAATACACGGTTGTCTCCTTGCCTTCGCCGTCCTCGTCGACCACCACCTGTATTGTTTGCTCGTCAAACGACCTCACGATGCATCGCTTGTCGGGAGAGTTTTGCCTTATGCGTTCCTTGGCAGGTCTCATGTCGTGAGGCAATAGCGAGGTGAGCGTCTCCGGCATCGCGCTTTTCAGCACGCGGCTGATGAGCCTCGCCACGGCAGCCGCGTCGTAGAGCAGTGCCGACTTGTCTTCGTCCGTATCGCCGTCGAAGTGGCTGCGGTTGCTGTCGCGCCTTGCCTGCCTGAGCGCGTCGGCCTCGTCGCCGTGGATATTGAAAAGCCGCATCACGCTCTCCAGTTGCGAGTTGAGGTCTCCAAATCCGTACCTCGTGTCTTTCAACGCTTGGGCGCACGTCACGACCAATGTCTCGTGCAAGAGTTTCAGGCGCGAGGTGACCGTGAGCTTCTTGTTGCCCACTATGGCAAGCACGTTGTCGTAGAGCCCCTGTGCTATCAGGCTCATTTTGCCTTGCTCTTCTCCCATTCTATGAGTTGTCTTTTCAAGTCGCGTCCCCAGTGATATTCGCCAATCGTCCCGTCTGAATGTATTACGCGGTGGCACGGTATGAGCATGGCCACGGGGTTTTGCGCTATCGCCGTGGCCACGGCCCTCACGGCCTTGGGCTCGCCAATCCGCTCTGCCACTTCCTGGTAGCTCACCGTGGTGCCGAAAGGAATCTTGCGCAGTTCGGCCCACACCTTCAGTTGAAACTCGGTGCCTTTCACGTCAAGGTTCACGGGGTGGTTCAGTCCTTCGAAGATGACGCGCTCAACCGTGTTGGCCATGACGTTGCTTTGCGTGGTGGGCGTGTACTGTCCCCATCGTTTTGCCAGTTCATGGATGGTTTCCAGCCGGTTGTATTCTAAAAACTGCAGGTCGCACACGCCGTCCCATGTGCGCGCCACGATGATGCTGCCGAAAGGACTCTCGGCAAACCCGAACTCTATCTTGTTGCTTATTGCCATAATAATATTTCTTTTATCTTATACAAAGATAATGCAAATCGAACGCAGAAAATCAAGTTAGCTTGAATTTTATGCTGAGATGCAGCTTATCTTATACAAAGATACACGATGTTTTTCGGATAATGGCAAATATAAAATATTTTTTCCTACTTTTGCATGCATAATGCAACTTCTCACGCGAGAGGTCTTACGAAGAGAGAATCGTAAAGCATGTAAAGCGAACCGTTAATAAATAAATGTAAGATAGTGAATAAAATCCTTTTATCATCAGTGTTGGCAGTTTCCGCCATGACTATGATGAGCCCCACTACCATGATGGGACAAAACTTGAAGTATCCTGCCGCCCCTAAGGACAATACGGTGGACGAATACTTCGGCATAAAAGTAGCGGATCCATTCCGCCCGCTCGAAGACGATACCTGTGCGGCAACTGCGGCTTGGGCAAAGGCAGAGAACGCCGTAACCGACGCTTACCTCGCCAAGATACCTCAGCGCAACAAGTATCTGAAACGCCTCAAGCAGGTGGCTAACTACGAGAAGGTCTATACCCCTTTCGAGAAGAACGGAAAGTGGTATGTCTATAAGAACAACGGTCTGCAGAACCAAGCTGTGCTCTACCAGATGGACAAGCTCGGAGGCGAAGCTCGCGTGTTCCTCGACCCAAACAAGTTGAGCGACGACGGAACCGTAGCCCTCAAAGGCATCTCCTTCTCCAATGACGGCAAGTATCTCGCCTACACCATCTCCCGAAGCGGAAGCGACTGGGAAGAGATCTACGTGATGGACGTGAAAACCCAGAAGCTCCTCCCCGACCATATCGTTTGGGCGAAGTTCACGGGCGCCGACTGGCAGGGCGATGGCTTTTATTACAGCGCCTACGATGCACCAGAGAAGGGCAAGGAAACTTCGGCGAAGAACGAAATCCAGAAGGTATATTACCACAAGATGGGTACACCTCAGAGCCAAGACCAGCTCTTCTATCAGAACCCAGCCAATCCGCTCCGCTTCTATGGCGTGGGCGTAAACAAGGAAGAGACGATGATGTTCCTCACCGAGTCGGGCATGGACCAGGGCATCAACCTCTTCGTGCGTGACCTCCGCCAGCCAAACTCCCAGTTCATCCAGATGACGGGCGATTGTTCGAAGACCTATTCGCCTGTGGAAATCATCGGCGACGACATCTACATGCTCACCAATGCTGGCGCACAGAAGTATCGCCTGATGGTGGCAAACCTCAAGAAACCGGGCTATCAGGACTGGAAGGAACTCATCCCAGAACAGGATGCCGTGCTGGAGGACGTGACCTTCGTGGACGGCGACAAGATGGTGCTCACCTACACCAAGGATAATTGCAGCCACGCTTACCTATATAATATAAAAGGTGAAAAACTCTCCGAAATCAAATTGCCTGGCGTAGGAAGCGCCAGCTTCAGCGGCAAGCGAGAGCGCAAGGAACTCTTCTATAGCTATACCTCCTATACCGTGCCTACTACCATCTACCAGATGGACTTGACATCGGGCAAGAGCAGTATCTACAGTCAGCCGAAGGTCAACTTTAAGTTGAGCGACTATACCTCAGAGATGGCTTTCTATACCTCGAAGGACGGCACTCGCATCCCTATCTTCCTGACTTATAAGAAGGGTATGAAGAAGAATGGCAAGAACCCTGTCTTGATGTATGGATATGGTGGATTCAACGTAACCTATCCTCCATCGTTCTCTGCGATGCGCATGCCTTTCCTGGAGAATGGTGGCATCTATGCCTACGTAGTGCTCCGTGGTGGAGGCGAGTATGGCGAAGACTGGCACTTGGCTGGTACCAAGATGCAGAAGCAGAATGTGTTCGATGATTTCATCTCGGCTGGCGAATGGCTCATCAACAACCGATATACCGACAAGAATCACCTCGCCATCCTCGGCGGAAGCAACGGAGGCTTGATCGTAGGTGCCTGCATGACCCAGCGCCCAGACCTCTTCAAGGTTTGCATCCCAGAGGTGGGCGTGATGGATATGTTGCGCTACCACAAGTTCACCATCGGTTGGAACTGGGCTCCTGACTATGGCACGAGTGCCGACAGCAAGGAGATGTTCGAATATTTGAAGGGCTATTCTCCTCTGCACAACATCAAGAAGGGCGTACATTACCCAGCCACAATGGTAACCACCGCCGACCACGACGACCGTGTGGTTCCAGCCCACAGCTTCAAGTTTGCTGCGACCCTCCAGGAGTGCCAAGGCGGCAATGCCCCTGTGCTCATCCGCATCGACTCGAAGGCAGGTCATGGTGGTGGCAAACCACTGAGCAAGCAGATGGAAGAAAATGCCGACATCTACGGCTTCCTGATGTATGAGATGGGAATGAAAATGAAATGATAAAAACTTGCGAAACAGTTTCAAGCACTCTCATTATGCGCAGGCCAATTCCTTGTATTGACATTCCTTGGTAATTGAGTCTTGCTATCAGCGTGAGAGGGTTCTACTTCCATGATAAAGCGTGTGTTTTCAGATTGTGAAGACGCACGCTTTATCTTTGTTTAATGTCATGGGAAAACAATAAAAATGCCATTCCTGCATTGTTGGTTAAGGCTATAATAAGATGTTCTTCTTGCTGAAAGTTAGCTTGTTTGGCAATCCTTCGTCTGAAAATGTTAAAATGGAAATAGAGATGTCATCACGAGGAGTGGAGAAACAAATCAAAAAACTTCGAGAGGCAGGAATCATAAAACGCATTGGTGCTGACTATGGCGGCCATTGGGAAATTATAACTTCTGACAAGCAATAATATCTTTGGAAAATATAATTCCATGAGATTTTTTTCGATTTGTATACGGTTCGCTTGCGCATAGTTTATAGTGGATGCTGTGTTTCACCGCACAGTAGTAGGAACGATGCAAACTTTTTTCCTTTATGGGGTAGTATATGTTTTATTATCTATATCTTTGCACAAGACAACGTTGTATATCTATGTGAATCATGCAATGGCGTGAAACGATATTAAAGTCAAGCCTATGGCTCTTGCTTGTCATGGCCTTGTTAGCCTCTTGTGGGCGCGACGAGCCAAGGCGGTCTGTCTACTATTGGCAGACCACGCTGCGCGTCGGTGCCGCCGAACGCGCCTTCCTCGCGCGCCATGGGATAGGGAAGGTCTATTGCCGCTATTTCGACGTGGTGCCAGGCGACGACGGGCCGCAGCCCAACGCCACCCTGGCCTTTGAGGGCGCTTTCCCCAAGACGGTGGAGGTGGTGCCCGTGGTCTTCATCGTAAACGACTGCATGGGCCAGCCACACGATGGGCTGGCGGAGAAGATAGTGAGGCGCGTGAGCCAGATGAACGAGACCAACTCATTGCTCGCGGCCAGGGAGTTACAGATAGATTGCGACTGGACCATGACCACGCGCGAGGCCTTCTTCGCCTTTCTTGAGAGGCTTCGCGCGATGTGCCACGACCGTGGCATGAAGCTGTCAGTCACCATACGCCTGCACCAGCTCTCGCAACCCGCGCCGCCTGCCGACCACGGCGTGCTGATGATGTACAACACGGGCGACGTGACCAAGCTTGCCGTGCGCAAACCCATCCTCGACATCAAGGACGTGATGCCCTACATGCGTTATCTTCGCGGCTATGGCATGTCCCTCTCCACGGCTTATCCCCTTTTCGCCTGGCACGTGCTCTTCCGGGGCGGCAAATACGTGGGCATAATGCACGGTGACGACGACTTGCCCGTGTTGCCGGGCGACAGCGTTGCCGTGAGGCAGCCGGAGTTGGACGACATACTCCGGGCGAAGCACGCGGTAGACGACGCGAGGAATGACGCCAACGGCGAGATAATACTCTACGACTTGAACGATAAGAACATAAAACGATTTACCAATGATAACTTTAAGAAAATTTACGAGTAGCCTGACCCTGATGCTGCTTGCCGCCACCACCGCCCACGCGTGCGTGTCGGAAGCCCCGCGTCACAACAGTTATCTCTTTTCCGTGTTCAACCGCTCGCTCATGGGCGATCGTTTCACCGATGCCACCGAGAAGTTCTGGCAACGCTATGTCGGCAACGCCGACATGCCGAGCTACAGGTGGGGCGGCCGAGAGGAGGTGATGAACAAGGCCAAGAAGCGGAAAGACGTGGAGATGCAGACCTACTGCCGCAGGCTAAACAGCTATCTCGACAACTGCGTCAACTTCAACGCGTGGGACTATCCCACGAAGCAGCAGTTGGCCAACCGCGCGGCAACGCTCAACAACCTGTTGCAGGCATCCAAGGCCTATCAGGGCAAACGCCTGCGTGCCCAGTACGACCTCATGCGCATGCGCGCGCTTCTCGGCCTGAAGCGGTACCAGGAGGGCGTGAACTTCTGGAACGCCACCGGCAAGCGGATGCAGCCGAGCGTGTATCGCGACATGGCGCGCAACATCTATGCCGGATGCCTGTGGCGCACGGGCAAGAAGAGCCAGGCGATAGAGGTCTATGCCGAGCAAGAGGACTACCAGAGCCTGAAATACTGCGTGCGGGGCTATCGCAACCTCGCCGGCATACAGAAGGTGTATGCCGCAAACCACAACTCGGCCACGCTCGCTTACCTCGTGCAGGACTTCGTGAACAACGTGCAGGAGACGATGGACGTCTATGGCGCGCGCCACATGCCTTTCGCCACGGGCAATGAGACCAAGGCCGACCTCGACGAGTGGATGAAGGAGATAGACGCCAAGAACATAACCACGGCTGAGGCCAACCGCTTCATCTCGTTTGCCAGGGGCGTGGTGGCTGAAGGCAAGACTGGCGTGCCATGCCTTTGGCAGGCGGCGATAGGCTGCGTGGAACACCAAATGGGCCTCTACGACAAGGCGAAGGCCGACCTCGCGAAGGCCATGTCGCTTGCCGGCACGCAGCGCATGAAGGACAACGCGCGCGCCATCTACGCCGCCAACTCCATCTTTGCCGCGACGCGCCGCGACGAGTCTTTCGACAAGTGGCTGGCAGGGGAGATGAAATGGCTCGACATGAAGTCGGCTGAGGATCGCAAGAGCACCACGCTCTACGACACCGACCACTATCGCGACGTGCAGGAGCGCATGGTCTACAATGGGCTCGTGCCAATGTGCGCCAAGGAGGGACGTGCCAGTGCCGCGCTCGTGTTGCTGAGCGGCATGAACGACGGCGACCCCAGGTGGTATTATCAAGGCACCTATTTCGACGCGCTCAACAACGCCACGACCGACGACCTCAAGGCTTACGTCAAATACCTTGCCAAGCAACCGTCCGACTCGCTTGAGAGCTGGGCTTGGCGACGCGCCTACCGCGAGCCCGACTTCTACAACGACATCATTGGCACGCGCCTCCTCGCCCAAGCGCGCTTTGCCGACGCCGTGCCTTTCCTTGAGAAGGTGAGCGTGGCGTTTCTCAACAACCAGAACATAGCGCCCTATGCCGCGCAACGCAGCTATGCCAAGGAGCGCTGGATGGGCAAGCAGGCCGTGGCGCAACCCGAATACCTGACTGAAGAGCAACGGGCCGTCCTGCCAAAGCTTCAAGAGAACAAGAAGCTGAGCTATTGCCGCGACATGCTGAACCTCTTGAGCCAATACTCGCTCATGAAGCCTTCCGAGGAGCGCATGCGCAAGGCCTACGAGCTTGCCTCGATGTGGTATCAGGGCAGCTGGGAGGGCGACTGCTGGTGGCTGACGCAGTATGGAGTGAGCGTGATGCAGGACAGCGTCATGGCTGGCACGGCCGACTTCGTGGCCAAGGCCATGAGCCTGCTCGACGAGAGCGCCCAAAGCACCGACTTCAAGCTGAAGGAGAAAAGCCTGTATGCCCTCGCCTTCATACGTCATGGCGAACCATGGTTCTTTGAGGGATGGGACGATGCCACGCAGCAGTATTACGACATCAGCAACCTCAAGCCCTTGCCACAATCAAGGCAATACAAGGCCCTTGCCGCCCTTTCTTCGTTCTGCTCCGCCAATGCGGGCAAGACTGACCTGTTCGTGTCGAGGTGCGACGTTTTGAGGCGTTTCCGCGACGCTTGCCAAATCCAACGCAGGTGAAACGCTTTTTTGAGCAGTCAGTGAAAATAGCCAATAGTGGTTGCGGACAGCCCATAACCATCGCTAACCGTCCCTTCAAAGCATACGATGTATACCAAAATATTTTACAAATGGTCGTCTGAGAATCGATTTTTTTCAACCAAGCAGTCTCTTGGTCGTAAATGACGCGATTATGGGCTGTTTTGATAAACGGCTGAATATCAATACGTTATGTTCTTATCGGTTTTTTGGC
>JALEJI010000042.1 GCA_022769825.1 Prevotella sp.
CGTCACGGCTGTGCGCTGAGACATATCCGCCAACTGAGTAGTAGAGTTTCTACAGTTCTTTATTGGCCTGCTTGGCGGCTGCATAGCGACTCTTGAGTATGGCACTCTTGATGTCCTTGACTGCCTGTATATATTCTTGTGAGATATGAGCGATTTCCATATTAATCCGTTCTTATCTAATTGAAATGGAGCAAATATGGAGCAAGTCGGGAAAAGAAAAATCGCTAAAGTCTTTGTTTATAAGGCTTTAGCGATTATCGTGATGTAATAAAAGTACCCAGACTCGGGCTCGAACCGAGATGCCTTGCGGCACTGGTGTTTGAGACCAGCGCGTCTACCTATTCCGCCATCTGGGCAAAAAAATGATGAAAACGGACGCTTGAAAGACCGTATCCATACAAACGTGGTGCAAAGGTAAGATATTTTTTTGAAAGCAGCAAGCCTATCGCGGGTTTTTTAATAATTTTGCAGTATGAATCGGTTAATAATAGATAATTTGACCATTGGCTATCGCCACAAGGTGATAGCGGGTCCGCTATGCGGCCTGTTTCCCTGCCAACAACTGGTGTGCCTCATAGGACGCAACGGCTCGGGCAAGTCGACCTTTCTCCGCACGTTGGCTGGCTTGCAACCGCCCCTTTCCGGAGACGCGCGATGGCAAGAGTGCGACTCGGCGGTGTCGTGCCGCTCGCTCTCCAAGGAGGAGCTGGCGCGCGTCTTCAGCGTGGTGCTGACTGAGCAACCCGACGAGGTGAACCTAAGCGTGCACGACGTGGTGGCCATGGGGCGGATGCCCTACACGGGCTTCTTCGGTAACCTTGGCAAAGACGACGAGGCGATGGTGGAGCGGGCCTTGAGGCTCACGGGCATGTCGGCGTTTGCCAGTAGTGGCATTAGCACCCTGAGCGACGGAGAGCGGCAAAAGGTGATGATAGCGCGCGCGATAGCGCAACACACGCCGGTGATGCTCCTCGACGAGCCAACGGCCTTTCTCGACTACGAGAGCAAGAAGACCACCATGGCCATGCTTCACGCCATTGCCACCGACATGGATAAACTCGTGGTGGTGTCGACCCACGACCTCGACATAGCCTTGCGCCATGCCGACCGCTTCGTGACCATAGGCGGCGATGGCCTTCGCGACCTTGCGAAAGCCGATGTGGAGAGGATGACTGGCGCGATGGGATAGCGACAGACGGGACGCGTCGCGTTTAGCAGAATTGTAAAATATTATTGCCGGAATTTAACACTTGGAAACAGGGGCAAATAGAGCGGAAAAAGGGTAGCCTTTTGCCGCTTCGCGGCATCGTCGGACGGTTTTCGGCCAAAAAGTTTTGCGATTACACCGTAACGGCATCGCGATTACACTGTAACGGCATCGCGATTACACCGTAACGGCGACGCGATTGCACTGTAACGGCGACGCGATTGCACTGTAACGGCGACGCGATTTTAGCGAATTTGCAACGTTGGAAAACCGCTAAAATCATAGCTTCTTAATAATCAACGGTTTATCAAAACGGCCCATAATCGCGTCATTTACGACCAAGAGACTGCTTGGTTGAAAAAAATCGATTCTCAGACGACCATTTGTAAACTATTTTTTCTATTTGCAAGGGCCGGCATAAAACCGGCCCTTGCAATGCCATTCCCGTTCGGGTTGCGGACGGGAATGGTTGGTGTTCCTTTCGGGTTGCTGACGGGCACAGGGCCCGCCCCTGCCTTGTGTCAGGCAGAAGCCTTCATGCCCATCCTCGCCTCCACGACGTTGACAACATAGTCGCCAAGCTTTTCGCACTCCTGGATGATGTCCATGTACATAGAGCCGGAGGCGTAGTCGTATTGGTGGTTGTTGATGTCGGTGAGGTTCTCGTTGCGCAGCTGGTTGCGATAGTTGTTTATCTCGTTCTCGATGTTGAACGATCGCGTGGCGTTGAGCTCTTCCCTGTGGCCTTTCAGCAGCACGTTCATCTGCGAGAGGGCGTCGTCCACAAGCTCGAACATCTGGTGAATGTGGTCGTATTGACGCTCGTTGAAGTCCTCTTTCGACTTGAACTTGCGGTTGATGGTCCTGCCCATGTTGTTGCAGGCGTCGCCGATAGATTCCAGCTCCGAGATTTGTCGCAGCATGGAGCGAATCTTGCCTTTCGTCTCGTCGGAGAGGTGGGCGTTGCTCACCTGGTCGAGGTATTTAGCAATCTCTATTTCCATGTTGTCGGAGATGTTCTCATACTTGTCTATGCGGTCGTAAATCTTCACGAACTTGTCTTCGTTCTTCTCTCCGAGCAAGTCTCTCACCATGCCGAACATGCGCTGTATGCGCTCTGCGAAGCTCTGGATCTCTTTCTGAGCCTCCAGCACGGAGAGCTCCGGCGTCTTCATGATGCCACTCTGTATGAAGCGCAAGCGGAAGTCGTCGTCGTCAGTGTTGGCCCTTGGCTTCCAAACCCAGCAGCACACTTTAGCCACATGCTTGACAAAGGGCAGCAATATGATGGTGTTGGAAACGTTGAAGCACGAGTGGAAGGCTGCGAGGGCGAAGGTGAGCTGCGTTCCGGTGGGGACGTCGACCATCGGGTTGAAACCCACGAGGCCGCAGGCGAAGTTGACGAAATGCTTGAAGACGCACAGCACCCAGATGACGCCGAAGACATTGAAGAAAAGGTGGCCGAAGGCCGCGCGGCGTGCCTCGGTGTTGACGGTGAGCGCCACGAGGTTGGCGGTGAGCGTGGTGCCTATGTTCTCGCCCAGCACGAGGGCTATGCCAAGATATATGGGCAGTCCGGCCTGGGTGCACAGCATCATGGTGATAGCCATGAGGGCGGCTGAACTGTGAAGGAGGCAAGTGAGAATGGTGCCGAAAAGGAGGAACAACAATATGGTTCCGAAACTGTTGGGGTCAAACGAGGCGAAAAAGCCTTTCAGCGCGTTTAGCTCCTCAGGAGGCAGTTGACTTTCACCAAGCGTGGCAAGAGCGAGAAACATGAACGCCACACCGAAAAGGAAGTCGCCTACATAGCGGTTTTTCTTGGAATAGATGAGCAATAGTCCGATGAGGAAGACAGGCCACACGAAGTCGCTCATCCTGAACGAGAAGCCTGCCGACATGATCCACGCGGTGAGCGTCGTGCCGATGTTGGCACCCATGATTACGGATATGGCTTGAAACAAGGTGAGCAGCCCGGCGTTGACAAACGATACGGTCATCACCGTGGTGGCTGTGCTCGATTGTACGGCAACGGTGGTGAGCATTCCCGTGAAAACGCCTGAGACGCGGTTGGTGGTCATGGCGCTAAGCACATGGCGCAGCTGTGGACCAGCCAGTTTTTGCAGGGCCTCACTCATCACCTTCATGCCATAGATGAGGAGCGCGAGGGCACCAACAATCTTTAATAAAAGAATTGTCATATTTTAACTATGTTTATAATACGGCTATTGCTCTGCATGACGGAATTTGCTAATTTTACACCGTGAATATCATTCATGGAATCATGTTAAGTCTAACATAAACGTGTCGCAAATGAAACAGGCATTACAAATCCGTTGCAAAAATAATAAAAAATTGATTAACATTGCTCCTGGAAGCACATTATCTGAAATTTTTTTTCAGTCTGGATTGAAAATGACCACTCAACCGGTATGCGCGAAGGTCAACAACAAGGTTGAGGGAATGCACTTCAGGGCATACCGCGACAAGGACGTGGAATTTCTCGACATGACCTCCGGCTCGGGGTCGCGTTGCTACACCCGCACGCTCTTTTTCATTCTCTGCAAGGCGGTGCACGACCTCTACCCTTGCAGCAGGGTGGTGATAGACATACCGGTGAGCAATGGCTACTACGTGAACCTGGCGATAGGGCACGACATTACCGACGACGACACCGCGAGGATAAGAAAGCGGATGCAGGAGATAATAGACGCCAAGATAGACATACACCGCCATGAGGTGCCGACGGAAGACACCGTGAGGATGTTTGCCGAGAAGGGCGACTCCGCGAAGGTGAAGCTGCTGAAGAGCTATGGCCGACTGTACACCACATATTACCAGATGGTCGACTACGTGGACTACTACTACGGCTCGCTGCTCACCAACACCTCGATGATTTATCTTTTCGGACTGGAGAAATACTATGACGGGCTGTTGCTGCGCATCCCCGACTTGAAAAACCCGCAGGAGCTGCCAGAGATGACAAGGCAGGACAAGATGTTCGGCATATTCAAGGAGCACCATCATTGGCAGGACATCATCGGCGTGAGAACCGTGGGCGACTTCAACGAGCTGGTGGACAAGGGCGAGGCCACGAACCTCATCAACGTGTCGGAGGCTTTGCAGGAAAAGAAGATAACCGAGATTGCCAACGAGATATCGGCGCGCGAAGGCATAAAGCTCGTGCTGCTGGCAGGGCCGTCGTCGTCGGGAAAGACCACCACCTGCAAGCGGCTGTCTATTCAGCTCATTGCCAATGGCCTGAGGCCCTTGCCCATATCGCTCGACGACTATTTCGTGGACCGGGAGCTAACGCCAAAAGACGTCGACGGCGAATACGACTATGAGAGCATCTACGCGCTGAACCTAAAGCTCATAAACGAACAGTTCAACAAGCTGTTCAAGGGCGAGGAGGTGGAACTGCCGAAATACGACTTCCAATCGGGCAAGTCGAGACCGAGCGGCAGAAAGCTGAGGATGGAGCCAAACAACGTGCTCGTGGTTGAGGGAATACACGCCTTGAACCCGGAGCTGACCTCCGAGATTCCAGAGGAACAGAAGTTCAGGGTGTATGTATCGGCTCTCACCACCATCCTGCTCGACGACCACAACTACATACCCACCACCGACAACCGCCTGTTGAGGCGCATCATTCGCGACTACAAATACCGTGGGGTGAGCGCGCGAGAGTCGATACACCGTTGGCCGTCGGTGCGCGCCGGCGAGAACAAGTGGATTTTCCCGTACCAAGAGAACGCCGACGCCATGTTCAACTCGGCCATGCTCTTCGAGCTTGCCGTGATAAAGCAGCAGGCAGAACCCTTGCTGACGCAAGTGCCGGAGTGTGCCGAGGAATACTCGGAGGCGTACCGGCTTAGGAAATTCCTTGAATACATAAGGCCGATACCCAACCGCGACATTCCGCCAACAAGCCTCTTGAGAGAGTTCTTGGGCGGCAGCTCGTTCCACTATTAACTGCGAGCATTGGGGTATTATGATAAAGGGGCGGCCATGTGGCCGCCCCTGCCTTGTATCACCTGTGTTTTGTCAGGTTTCAAGCTGCGATTATGCCTTCCACAAGCCGTGGAGGTTGCAATACTCGCGTGCCGTGACTTCCGTGGCATCGGTCTTGAACTCAGCCACGGGCTTGTCGTCGGGTGTCAAGTAGCGACGCTGTACACCCGTGGGAGTCAGCAGCTCAATCCACTCAATGTAGTGTTCGGGCGTCATGGGGTGGGCGATGCTGCCCACGCTGACGCGGTAGCCACCGTCTATCTTCTCGACCACGGGCACGTGCTTCTCCTTGGCGCCGTCGGTCGTGTTCTCTTTAAGCAGGGTCATGGGCTCGCCACAGCATACGGGGTTGGCGCCATCGTGCAATATTTCTAACATGGCACCGCAGTGTTTGCATTTATAAACTTCACCTTTCTTTGCCATAATGTTTTTGTTTTTTAATGGTTTGATTATACATGTATTGCCTTGTCGTTTGCGGTTAATACCAATAAGACTTTTTGCAAATTTACAAAAATTCCAATTATCGCGCAACTAATATTGACTAAAATAATCCATGTCATCCCACATTTTTATTATTTTTGTATTATCTTTGCAAAACCATGAGAAAACATATCCATCTAATCGGCTTTCTGCTTTGCGCTTTTTCAGTATGCGCCCATAGTTTCAACTATACCAAGCGTCACGCCATGATTGCCATGCGCGACGGTGTGAGGCTCTACACCGAGATTTATGAGCCTGCTGGCAACGACCACGCGCCTGTGCTTATCATGCGCACGCCCTACTCGCTACGGCCATACAACGACGACTCTTTCAGCAAGAAAAGCTTTGGGCTCGACAGCGTGTACCTGAACCATGGCTATATCATCGTGAGGCAAAACGTGAGGGGCACGTATCTCAGCGAGGGGTGTTTTGAGCAATCGCGCCCGTTCAATCCCAAGAAGAAAAAAGGCGATACGGATGAGGCGACTGACACATGGGACACCGTGGACTGGTTGCTCGCCCACTGTCGCACCAACGGGCGCGTGGGCGTGAAAGGCACGTCTTATCCTGGCTTCTACGCTTTCATGGCGGCGCGCTCCGGCCATCCGTCCATCAAGGCGGCTTCGCCACAGGCACCCGTGAACAACTGGTTCATGGGCGATGACATTCACCATAACGGGGCGTTGATGCTCATGGACAGCTACGGTTTCGGCTCTTCTTTCTTCAGGCAGCGGCGGAACCCTTCGGTGAAGGCGATGGGCAAGCTCGCGCCTGTCGACACCACGGTCGACGTGTTCTACAAGCGGCCGATAGCTGATATCCTGAGCCCAGTGATGGAGGAAGGGTCGTTTTGGAACGACATAGTGGAGCATCCTGATTATGACAGCTACTGGCAAGCCCATTGCTCAACGAGCAGCTTGGGCAAGATAAGGCCAGCCGTGATGATTGTTGGCGGCCTTTACGACGCTGAAGACAACTATGGCACTTGGACCACTTGGAGGCAGATAGCCAAGCAGTCGCCCAAGACTCCGCTTTATCTCGTGGAAGCGCCATGGTATCATCATGGTTGGGGGAACAGTGGTTACCAGCACCTCGACGACGCGTGGTTCGGTGCCGGCACGGCGGCCTATTTCATCAACGAGATAGAATACCCGTTCTTCGCCCATTATCTTGAGGGAAAAGGCAAACGGCCCGCGCCCGTGACATTGCTGCCCTCTGGCGAGACACGCAAGGAGATAATGAAAAACCGCGACGTGGAAAGCCAATGGCTGACATTGGATTGCTGGCCACCCAAGGACGCTCGCGCCAAGAGGTTGTGTCTCGGCGGAGGCACGGTGGTGTCGGACCCCGACAACCCCGTGCCATATTATAATAATGTGACGACTCGCGGTCGTGACCGCGCGTATATGGCAGGCGACCAGCGGTTCGCCTCTAAACGTGGCGACGTGCTCACCTTTTCGTGGCCCGCCACGCGAGACACTCTCCGGATGATGGGCCCCGTGAAGGTGAACCTCGTGCTCAATACCGACGCCACTGACCTATTGGCCGTGGTGAAACTCATAGACGTGCGCCCTGACGGATACGAGATGCTTGTGCGTGGCGACGTCATGCCGGCGCGCTTTCGCCACTCTTTCTCGAAGCCAAAGCCTATAACGCCCAACAAGGACTTCAACATCAGCTTTACCATGCCCGACATAGCCCACGTGCTGATGCCGGGACACAAGCTTATGGTGCAGGTGCAGTTCAGCTGGTTTCCGCTCGTGGCGGTGAATCCACAGACATACATGAAAAATCCCTACAAGGCGACCGCGTCCGATTATCGGAAGGCGACAGTCGCTTTGCAGGGAAATGGTAAGTCGTTTGTGGAGTTGTCGGTTTGGTGACAATCCGCTATTTCATAATCTTCTTCTTATGTAGCGCGGTGTCTGCGCTCATTTTATCTTGAACACCGCGGCCGAGACAGGCGACAGCTCAACGTTGTCGGTGGTCTTGCCGCTCTTGTATTTTGCCTTGCCCGTGAGCGAAACGCTCTCAGCCTTGCCAAGATGGCCTATCGCGGTAGCCGCCTTCTCGTTTGACGGGTTGAGGGCTACCACGTAAGTCTCGCCATTCATTGAGCGAGTGTAAACCATGGGGTAGGGCTTGGATGGGTTGCTGACGAGTTGCCAAGCGCCGTCGTTGTTGAGTGCCGGTGAGGAATGACGCAGCTTGATGAGGCCGCGCACGAAGTTGAGCAACGAGCGAGGGTCGTTGTCCTCTGCCGCCACGGTTATCTTGCCGTTCTCAGTATCAACTGGGAAGTAAAGCTTTTCGGGCGTGCAAGTGGAGAAGCCAGCCGTTTCGCCTGCCGCCCATTGCATCGGCGTGCGCGTGCCGGAACGCTTGCGGCTTCCCTCCTTTGGCTGAAGGCCAGGGAGATATTTCATGCCAATCTCGTCGCCATAGTAGATGAACGGCACGCCAGGCATGGTGAGGAAGAAGGTCATGGCGACCTTCAGCTGCTGCAAGTCGTTGCGGCGTCCGGTACGGAGACGCTGGAAGTCGTGGTTGGCTGTCGGGAAGGCCACGTAGCCCTTGTCGTGGGTCGACGAGTAGATGTCGGCGTATTTGGAGTAGAAATAGTCGAGGCTGCCGCGGCCATTCTTGTCGAAATAGCACTCTTTGCCCTTTTTCCCCCATGGGGTATCGGAAGCGAAGAAGAGCGTGTTGTAAATCTTGTCGGCAAGGTGAATCTCGAAGTCGATGTTGAAGCCAGCGGGGATAGACTTCTTCGGGTCGCTCCATTCCGACACGAGCACGCACTCAGGATAGTTCTTGTTGATCCATTCGCGCATCTCCTGCCACAATGCCATTACCGCCTTCTTGTCGGGATCGCCCTTTACGAGCGATGCCGCCATGTCGACGCGGAATCCGTCGACGCCCTTGTCGAACCAGAAAGCCATGATGTTGCGAAGTTCGCGGCGCACGGCCTGTGGGCCTGGAGCGTTCACGCTTTGCTCCCATGGCTTGGCAGGGTCTGGATTGGCGTAACCATAGTTGAGGGCAGGCTGGCACACATAGTAGTTCTTTTGGTAATACTTGCCTCTCTTGGCGTCGAGCTCCACCCATTTGCCACGTGTGCTGGCTTGCGGGTTGGCTTCCTTGTTGCGCAGGGCAATCTGCTCCTTGTCATTGTTCGAGATAGAGTCGCTCCAAATGAAGTAGTCGGCATATCGGCCGTTGCGGTCGCCGCTTACGCACTCCTTGAACCATTGGCACTTGTCGCTCGTGTGGCCTGCCACCAAGTCGAGGCACACCTTGATGCCACGCTTATGGGCCTCGTTCAAAAGGTTCACCATGTCGGTGTTGGTGCCAAAGCGAGGGTCAATCTTGTAGAAGTCGATGATGTCGTAGCCGCCATCAAACCATCCCGACTCAAACACGGGGTTGAGCCAAATGGTGTTCACGCCAATCGACTTGATGTAGTCGAGCTTCGACGTGATGCCTGGCAAGTCGCCAATGCCGTTGCCGTCGGTGTCCATGTACGACGATGGGTAAATCTGGTAAAACACGGCATTGGAGAGCCACGCCGGGCCTTTTTGGCCTTGCGCCAGCACTCCGAGGTTCGCGGTGATGGCCAAAGCCAAGGCGGAGAATAGCTTTTTGTAATTCATTCTGAATAAATAGGGTTTCGTGTGTTTATCCTAAATAAATAGGGCTTCGTGTGTTTATCCTAAATAAGTAAGGGTTTCTATAATATAAACAAGTATGGTTTCGTATATATTAGATTAAACTTCCTATTTGGCAAGTTTCAATCCCTCCACGGGCGCGTTTGTTGTGATGAAGTCTACACCGGCCTTGATAAACTGGTTGATGGTGTTGAGATCGTTCACCGTCCACACGTTGACCACCAGTCCGAGGTCGTGGCACTCCTTGATCCATTCCGGGTGCAAGGCTAACACCTTCTGCTCGTAGTCGATGCCGGAGAGCCCCTTTGCCTTTATGGTCTTGGGATCCCAGTCGCCCAAGAGATACTGTATATGGGCGTCGGGCAGAAGCTGGTGGAGAAGCTCGCACGCCTTGCCGCTGAACGAGATCCACACTATCCTGTCGGTCAGGCCTTTAGACTTTACCATGTCCACGCACTGGCGCACCAGGCTGTCTTCATGGCTTTGCACCATCTGCCTCTTTATCTCAAGCACGAGCTTGCAGCTCAAGTCCTTGCCAGCGTCGAGATATTGCTCAAGCGTAGGAATCTTCTCGCCGTTTTTCAGGCGTTCCTTTTTCAAGGCCTTGTAGGTGGAAGTCTGTATGTCTATCTTGCCAACGTTCTGGTCATGGTGGACAACGATTACACCGTCTTTAGTGAGATGCACGTCAAACTCGGAACCGTAGCAACCAATCTTGTCGGCAAGTTTCAAAGACGTGATAGAGTTTTGCGCGCTTCCCGCACAATCCCAGTAGCCACGGTGTGCCAC
>JALEJI010000053.1 GCA_022769825.1 Prevotella sp.
ACCTTTGTTAATTTTCCTGCCTTGTGAAGGGCTACAATGTCCCTGCGAACCGTTGACTCCGAGGTATTCAGCAAATCCTTCAGCTCGGTCACAGTAACCGTTCCTTTTTCCTCCAAAAGCTTTAAAATCACCTGATAACGCTGCTCTGTTAACATATTTTTCCTTTCGAAACCCTTGTTTCCCGAATAATCTTTCGGATAGGCAAAACACTATCTGCGGATACGGAAAGCTCACCGTCAGTCAGATCATCCAGGGAAACCTTTGTTCCCACCAATGCGGGAATGCCCATGGTTCTGGCCAGAATAGCGGTATGGGAATTTAAGGAACCGTGAACTGTGACAAAGGCCAGTACCATTTCCTTGTCAAGCTGTACCGTCTGAATTCCTCATCCATCAGAAGAACCGACAACTTACTGAGCACATCCAAATGCACATTATCCTTTGTGTTGGGTGCTGCAATCAAAAACATCAACGTAACGGGCTCTCCATCCAAGGCTTCGAACTCCACGCCTCCGGGTATTACCATGGCTACAAGCCCCGGGGTACGAACCGCATCTCCTCTACCGTGAGGGATGGAATTCTCATATTCTTCCCCTTTCTCGCTTATCCCAAATCGCTTTAAAACCCTCTTATTACCGAAACTGCCGATACACCGCTTCCAACAAAGTGGTTTACCTCTTCAAGGTTCCAACCGTGGTTACAAACCAATCCAGTTGATATTGGGATTGTTTGCAGGTGTGTGGTGCCAGCTGCTTTGGCCATCTTGACGCTGTGCGTTATGACACCGCGCTATGTGACCTGCTTGGGTGGAAACGTGGCGCGGACCATCGTGCATACCAGCGATATCTCAACAAATTCTCCCAAGCTGTCAACCAGCGTGTTTTCGGAAATTTATTCCGTTGGTTCTTCTCCGAGTTGAAGTTCGACAATTACACCTTGGACTTCGATTCAACGGTAATGGTCCGTGAGGGAAATCAGGAAGGAGCGGCCAAAGGATACAACCCCAAACGTCCAGGACGGCTCTCGCATCATCCTCTACTTGCTTTCGTTTCCGATGTGAGGATGATAGCAAATTATTGGCTACGCCCAGGCAATACATCCGCAAACACCAATTATCTGTCATTTCTTGAGGACACACTGTCAAAGCTGGACGGCAAACGCGTCGGACTGGTCCGCATGGACAGTGGCTTCTTTGCAAAGGAGATACTTGACTCTCTGGAAGACAAGGGGTTACACTATATCACAGCCTGCCGTTTCAATAATCGCATAAAATACAGCCTTGCCAATGAACGCAAATGGATAGAGTTGACAGACGGATTGGAAATATCCGAAAACACTTACCAGGCAAATAGCTGGGAGAGACCGAGACGCATTGTGATGGTCAGGCAGGAAATAGAGAAACGCCCCAAAGCCGCGGGAAAACAGATTAAGCAACTGGAGCTTTTTGAGGATGAGGAAGATTTCGGAAAATACCGATACAGCTGCTTCGTCACAGACCTTGACCTTCCAGCCAAGGTAATATATGACTCATATCGTGGAAGGGCGGATTCTGAGAATAGGATAAAGGAATTGAAGAATGATTTCTCCATTGATGATTTTGTCACAAATAACTTTTGGGCAACAGAGGCATGTGGAAATTTCATTGTCATGGCATATAACCTCATGTCACTGTTTAGGCATGCGCTGATTAATTCCAACAAGAAGAAGTTCCTGAAGACTATTCGGTATGAGCTGATATCAATACCGGCCTATCTGGGGAGAACAAAGGACAAGCACATTCTATATTTGGCCCGATCATTAAAAACACGACAATCATTCTTGTCTATATGGGAAAAATTAAAGGATTTCTCTTTGCCGTACGACACAGAGAAATCCTAATGACCGATTTGGGTTAAAACTATTGGAGGCTATTGCTTTTTTACCTAATTTTGCGACAGAAGGATAGCACGACAGCTCTTCATCTTATAGCTGTTACACGCCAGGAAAGGAAAACACTACAACCGTCTTAAAAAAGACAGCTACAAGAATAATACAAACTTAAAAACTCAATTATCTATGCAAAAGTACATCTTAGCTCTTGACCAAGGGACAACCAGCTCCCGCGCGATCGTTTTTGACCATAGCGGAAAGATTTGCAGTGTAGCACAAAAAGAGTTTACACAGCACTTCCCGAAACCGGGATGGGTGGAGCACGACCCAAACGAGATTTGGTCGTCTGAGGCCGCCGTGATAGCTGAAGCCATATCCGCCATCGACATCAACGGCCTTGACATCGCCGCCATAGGCATCACCAACCAGCGCGAGACCACCATCGTGTGGGATATCGACACCGAGGAGCCAATATACAACGCCATCGTATGGCAGGACCGCCGCACGGCCGAATACTGCGACAAGCTGAAGGCGCAAGGTCTCGTCGACAAGGTGCGCGAGAAGACCGGCCTTATCATCGACGCTTATTTCAGCGGCACCAAGATTAAATGGATTCTCGACAACGTGCCTGGGGCACGCGAGCGCGCCGAGAAGGGCAAGCTGCGCTTCGGCAACGTGGACTCTTGGCTCGTTTGGCGTCTCACGCGCGGTGAAGTGCACTGCACCGATGTCACCAACGCCAGCCGCACCATGCTGTTCAACATCAACACGCTGCAATGGGACGACGACTTGCTGAACCTCCTCGACATCCCACGCAGCATGATGCCTGAGGTGAAGTCGTCGTCAGAGGTCTACGGCCATACCAAGACCACCATCTTTGCCCACGAGGTGCCTATCGCCGGTATCGCCGGCGACCAGCAGAGCGCGCTCTTCGGCCAGATGTGTCTCACGCCGGGCTCCATCAAGAACACATACGGCACGGGGTGCTTCGTGATGTTGAACATTGGCGACAAGCCCTTGCTCTCCAAGAACAACCTCCTCACCACCGTGGCTTGGAAGATTGGCGACGAGGTGAAATACGCCCTTGAAGGCTCCATCTATGTTGGCGGCAGCGTGGTGCAGTGGCTCCGCGACGGCCTCGGCTTCATCAAGAGCAGCAGTGAGGTGGAAGAGCTCGCCTCGTCGGTGCCCGACAGTGGCGGCGTGTATTTCGTGCCGGCCTTGACAGGTCTCGCCGCTCCTTATTGGGACCAGTACGCACGTGGCACCATCGTGGGCATCACGCGTGGCACCACTCGCGCCCATATCGCGCGCGCCGCACTCGACGGCATAGCGTTCCAGACCTACGACATAGCGCAGGCCATGGCCAGGGACCTTGGCGCGCCTCTCACTGAACTGAAGGTCGACGGTGGAGCATCACGCAACAACCTGCTCATGCAGTTCCAGTCTAATCTTCTCGGCATCCCCGTGGTGCGCCCGAAAATCACGGAGACGACGGCTCTCGGCGCCGCTTATCTCGCGGGTCTCGCCGTGGGCTTCTGGAAAGACATCGACGAGATAAAGAGCCAGTGGCAGGTGGAGCGCACGTTCAACCCTGTTCCCGAGAACGAGGAGATAGAGAACGCCAAGAAGGGATGGAAGGATGCCATCCAGCGCACGCTGACCCATAAGTAAAGCGCGCTTTAACCATAAACCAGCAATCCCTACCCTTGCCCCTCCCCCATTGCCTAAACAGGGGAGAGGCAGGATACTGACCTTGAAGAAGGAAACATAAAGACTTTATAAACCAAAACTAATTTATTATGGATTATTCTATGACTACACAGTTCCTCATGGAACTGATCGGCACGATGGTGCTTGTGATATTCGGAGACGGCGTTTGCTGCGCTGTCAGCCTGAACAAGAGTAAGGCCCAAGGAGCAGGTTGGGTGGTCATAACCCTCGGCTGGGGTCTCGCCGTCTGCATGGGCGTGCTCATCGCCGGTCCTTACACGGGTGCGCATCTCAATCCCGCCGTTTCCATAGGTCTCGCCGTGGCCGGCAAGTTCCCATGGGCTTCCGTTCCGGCATACGTCATCGGCCAGATGATTGGCGGCATCCTTGGCGGCATCATCGTTTGGCTGTTCTATAAAGACCACTTCGACGCCACTGAGGACAAGGACACCAAGCTCGGCGTGTTCTGCACGGCTCCTGCCATCCGCAACTATCCAAGCAACTTCATCAGCGAGTTCATCGCCACGTTGCTGTTGGTATTCCTTATCATCGCCTTCGGCACGAAGGGCAACGTTTACGACCCGGAAGGCAACACCTTCGGCCTCTCAACGCTCGGTCCAGTGCCTATCACTTATGTCATCGTGGCCCTCGGCATGTCTCTTGGCGGCACTACGGGATACGCCATGAATCCCGCCCGTGACCTCGCTCCGCGTATTGCCTACGCCATCTGCCCGATAAAGGACAAGCGCGATCCCGACTGGGCTTATTCTTGGGTACCCGTCTTGGGTCCAGTGCTCGGCGGCGCCGTTGCCGGACTCTGCGGCATCTGGCTCATGAGCCTCTAAACACGCGGTGACGCGAAACATAAAGAAGCGATAAACATAAAACCATTAAAAGAACTATCTTATGGGAAACTTTGGCAAGATATTATGCCTGGCTGCTATATCTCTTCTTCCTTTCAGCACACAGGCACAAAAGATACACGAGTCAGCCAGCCTGGAGACGTCACACCTGTGGCGTGGCCTTGAGGTAGGAAACGGACTGATATTCAACAACGACGTGTCGCTCAGCGACAACAACGACCACTTCAAGATTGGATTGTGGGGCGGAATGGCCACCGACGGCGACTACAAGGAGGCCGACGTTTACGTCAACTACAACAACAGCGGCTTCAACCTCGCCGTTTGGGACTTGTGGAACTTCTCCGACGGCATTCCCGGCAACGGGAAATACTTCACTTGGGACGCACGCTAGACATCCCACCTTCTTGACGCGGCCATCAGCTACGACTTCGGCGTGAAAGCCGGCTTCCCGCTCACGCTCTCATGGGCAACGCTCCTCGTGGGACGTGACCGTGGCGCGGCCAACGAGCAGAACGTCTACTCCACTTTCGTGCAGGCGAGCTACCGCCTCTACGACAGCAAGGACTGGGCCGTCGACGCATCCGTGGGCGGGATATTCGCCCTCAACCCATACGACAAGGACAAGTATCCGGGCGAGAACAACAACCTCTACGGCAAGTCGGCTGGCATCAACGACATCCGTCTCGGCGCCACATACAAGTTGAAAGTGGGCAAGTTTGACATGCCGGTGTCGGCACAGATGATGTGGAACCCGGAGGCAAGCAAGGCTTACTTCAGGGCAAGCATCACGCTCATCAACATTTGGACGTATAAAGAAACACAAATAGGGAAAGCCCCAGCTTCCATCACGAGCTGGGGCTTTTTCGTGCCATCATGGTTAATGGCCAATGGAAAAATTTGCCTCCGCGCTGTCGCGATATTCCACAAAATAGAATCTACACAACACCAAAACGACCAACACAAACATAAAAAAAAGAGGCGCAAAATATAAATAAAAGTTAACGAGGTAAATAAAGTGGCGTAAGCATTTTGAAATAAAAGCCTTTTGATATAATTTTGCAATACAAATGAAACAATAACAACCTTTACTCGAAACAAATATAACCACAACTTAAAACACTTAAAACAAGACACTATAGTAATATGTGGAATTTTTTAACACCGCCAGCCTTCAAAGCTGAGCAGACAGGCCCTGAGGCCGACGCGCGCTATCGCAAACTGCGGTGGCAAGTCTTCATTGGCATCTTCATTGGTTATACAGGCTTCTACATAGTCCGCAAGAACTTCTCGATGGCCATCCCAATGCTCGCGCCTTTCGGTTTCGAGAAAGACGAGCTTGGTATCGTGCTGTCAATGAATGCCATCGCCTATGGATTCTCCAAGTTCATCATGGCGAGCGTCTCCGACCGAAGCAACGCACGTCGCTTCCTCCCCTTGGGTCTTATCCTCGCCGCACTTTCAATGATGTTCATGATCGTGCCGGTACAGTGCCTCGGTTCTGAGCACAAAGGTCTGGCAATAGCCTTGATGGCCGCTCTCAACTTCCTCGTGGGTTGGTTCAACGGCATGGGCTGGCCTCCCTGCGGCCGTGTGATGACCCACTGGTTCTCCATCAAGGAGCGTGGCACATGGATGTCTGTATGGAACTGCGCCCACAACGTCGGCGGCGCCATGGTAGGCCCAATGGCCGTGTATGGCGCCATGTGGTTCGGCTCATGGTTCTATGGAGCCGACGAGCAGCGTTACTTCCTTGTCGGCACATACCTCTTCCCCGCTTGCGTAGCCATCCTTGTGGCCATCGTGGCCTACACCATGATACGCGACACCCCACAGTCGTGCGGCCTGCCGTCAATCGAGAAATGGCGCGGTGAATATTCCGACACATATACCGACAAGGCAGAGGAAGTGCTGTCTACAAAGGAGATTTTCCGCACGGTGCTCACCAACCGTTTCCTCTGGTACATCGCTTTCGCCAACGCCTTCGTCTACATGGTGCGCTATGGTTGCCTCGACTGGGCCCCTACCATCCTCACAGAGAAGGGCATCGACATCAAGGAAGCCGGATGGGCGTATTTCGCCTATGAGATGGCCGCCATCCCCGGCACCATCATCTGCGGCTGGCTCTCCGATCACGTGTTCAAGGGCCGTCGTGCCATCCCAACGATATTGTTCATGGCTGTCGTGGCCGTCTTCATCTTCATATATTGGCAGAACCTCGACAACATCAACGTGGTCATAGCTTGCCTCATCGGCATCGGCTTCTTCATCTACGGCCCCGTGATGCTCATCGGCGTGCAAGCCCTGGACCTCGCCCCGAAGAACGCCGCCGGCACAGCTGCCGGTCTCACCGGCTTCATGGGCTACGTGCTGGGTACCGCCCTACTGGCCAACGTGGTTATCGGCTTCGTGTCTGAGCACGCTGGATGGGGCTGGACGTTCATCCTCCTCATCGCCGCCTGCGTGATGTCGATATTCTTCATGATGCTCACCTACAGCAAGGAGCAATACTTGGTAAACAACAAGAAATAAACAAGAAAACAACCAAATGATGAGGCATGGCCATTCGTAATGGTCAAAAGAAGGGCGCACATTGTCACCTTCCGACTATTACGAATGCCATACCACTCATCCACAGGATAATAATCAAGAAGCAGATTATTTAGCAATTTCCATAAACCTTAATTCCGCAACACTATTATAAATTAAACTTTTTAAGTTCCTGAGTAACAAAAAGTTGCCCAGGATTTTGTCATATCGAAGATTTCACTTATCTTAGTGTTGCAAATATAAACAAGAGAATCCGACGGTAGATCGCCCTTGCCGTGGAATTGGACGACTTGGGCAAGGGCCTCATCGACTGGAAAGAAGTGGAAGGGGCTTAGGGAAGCGCGAGCGGACGGGCCATGCGGGGTGCATGGCAGGGGCGGACCCTGCAAAGCGGTTCGGTGTAAGGCCCCACTTGACCGTACCAAAAAACCAGAAAGGTTTGGTACTGGCAGTACCACGGCGTGGTACAGACAGTACCACGGTGTGGTAGTCGCAGTACCACGGCATGGTATTCACAGTACCACGGTGTGGTACAGACCGTACCACGCCGTGGTAGCAACGCCTCCGAGACGCTAACGCGGCTTTTCCGAGACTTGGGGGCATGCGCAGTTGTGCCTTTTGACTGTTAATAATATCTATAAAAGTGATATTAAAGGATAATGATAAGAATAAAAAGCCTATCTTTGTAAAAAATACAAACGACGACCATGACCAAAGAAGAACGTCATAGTGAAATAATGGACAACCTGCTCAAGCAGGGTTCCATACAAGTGACCGAATTGGCTAACATCCTTCAAGTCTCATCAGTTACTATCCGCAAGGACCTCACCGACCTTGAGAAAGAAGGCAAGCTCTATCGCAGCCACGGCAAGGCCATCCTCATAAACCCCTTCACCAACAACCGCACGGTGACGGAGAAGGAGAAACTCA
The DNA here is from genome assembly GCA_022769825.1 of Prevotella sp. Taxonomy (GTDB): domain Bacteria; phylum Bacteroidota; class Bacteroidia; order Bacteroidales; family Bacteroidaceae; genus Prevotella. The sequence continues at coordinate 7,922 of JALEJI010000053.1, forward strand.
ACATGGACGAGAAGCGGCTCATCGGCATGGAGGCCGCCAAGCTGATAACGCCCAACGACTCCATCGTGCTGGCATCCGGCACCACCATCCACGCCTTGGCCCGAAACATCCACCCAGAGAGCCGCCTCACCGTGGTCACCGCCTCGCTGCAAGTGGCCGAGGACTTGGCTCCGCTCGATACCATCGACCTCATACAGCTCGGTGGCCTGGTGCGCCACACCAGCCTTTCGGTGGTGGGCAAGTATGCCGAGATGATACTCTCCGGGTTCTCGTTCAGCAAGCTGTTCCTCGGCGTCGACGGCATAGACCTGGAGTTTGGCATCTCCACGACCGACATGCGCGAGGCCGAGATAAACCGCGCCATGATGCAGACGGCGCAGAAGACCATCGTGCTGGCTGACAGCACGAAGTTCGGACGGCGCGGATTCGCCAAGATAAGCAACATCGAGGACGTGGACATGATAATCACCGACAGTCGCCTGCCCGAGACCACACGCCAACAGATAGAGGCGATTGGCATCGACATCGTGACCGTGGAAGAATAAACACCATAAAGAATCACCCAACAACAATTATAAACACTAATCGTATGAAAATACCTTCGGAATTCGACTCAATAAGGCCTTATGAGCCGGAAGAGCTCGCGGCTGTGTACGACAAGCTACTTGCTGACAAGCAGTTCCAACAAGTTGTAGCATACGTCTACCCCAACGTGCCAATGGAAGCCGTGGCAAAGAAGATGCACGCCTGCAAGACCAACCTCGACTTCCAACGCAGTTTCTGCTACATCATCCTGCAGAAGCTCATAGCCGAGCAGAGCAACGGCATCGACATGGACTTCCACAACGTGGACATACGCAAGCGCTACACCTTCGTGAGCAACCACCGCGACATAGTGCTCGACTCCGCGTTCCTCGATAAATGCTTGATAGACACCGGCTTCGGCACCACGAGCGAGATTGCCATCGGCGACAACCTGCTGCAGCTCGACTGGGTTCGCGCCTTGGCCCGCATCAACAAGACCTTTACCGTGGAGCGTGCGCTGAAGTCGAGCGAGATGCTTCGCGCCAGCAAGCGCATGGCCGAATACATGCACTTCGTGGTGGCGCAGAAGAACGACAACATCTGGATTGCGCAACGCGAGGGCCGCGCCAAGAACTCCAACGACCTCACGCAGCCGGCCATACTGAAGATGATGGCGATGGGCGGCGAGGGCTCCATCATAGACCGCCTCACGCAGCTTCATATCGCGCCACTGGCCATAAGCTACCAATACGACCCTTGCGACTATCTCAAGGCACGCGAATACCAGCTACGCCGCGACCTGCCTTACTGGAAGAAGGCACCTGGCGACGACCTGGAGAGCATGAGCGTGGGCATAAAGGGATTCAAGGGACACATACACTACTGCTGCGCGCCATGCATAGACGAGTGGTTGCAGACCGTCAGCCAAGAGCAACCGCGCAACAAGATGTTTGAGCAGATTGCCGAGCATATAGACCATGAGATACACCGCAACTACCTGCTCTATCCTCAAAACTACATCGCCCTCGACATGATCCAGAACACGAAGATGTATGCTGACCACTACACGGAGGACGACTTCGACAACTTTGAGGAATACATAGCCAGCCGACTTGCCCTCATCGACATCGAGAACAAGGACGAGGCTTACCTGCGCCGCTGCCTGCTCACGCAGTATGCCTACCCCACTCGCAACTACCTCACGGCCACCGAGACCACGGGAAGGCTGAAGCAGTTTTTCAGCAAGTTCAACTTCACGAAGTAACAAATAATCAACAACAAAAGCCCCACACCGTATCCACATGACATTGAAGACAACGTTTCATATCATCGCACTGGTGGGGCTTTTGTTTTTCTCCACATCCTGCTCCAACACGTCATACGAGGAGGGCGACTCCAAGCTCAGCTATCTGCGCACCGACTTAGCTGACGCCACCACCGACAGCCAAGGCAGACTCTCCGCGGCGACCACCGACGACGGCGTGAGCCTTACCTTCACGCGCCCGATGCAAACGAGTTGGAGCAACGCCGCCGACAGCCTTTGCCGCGTGCTGCTAAATTATAACATGTATGCCAACGGCGCTGACTCTAACGTCGTTGAGCCCTTGGCGGCGAAGATAGTCTACACGCTCCAGCCAGCCAAGCCATCTGTCCAGACTCAGGCGGCCACCGACCCCGTGAGCCTCGTCAGCGCGTGGAAGAGCAAGAACGGCAACTACGTCAACTTGCGCCTTGGCCTGAAAACGGGCAAGGCAAGCGGCGACGACCAGAGGCAAAGCATAGGGTTGGCGCTCGACAGCACCGTGACAAGCGACGGCAGCACGACCTATTGCCTGAGATTCCTGCACAGCCAAGGCGGCGTGCCCGAATACTACACCACCGACGCTTACGTCAGCATACCCATAAAACAAATGACAACCGGCAGCAAGGTGCGGTTGTCATTGAACACTTACAACGGATGGGTTACCCGTGAGTTCACAAGGTAACCACCCCACGCTATATCACAGGCTTTCGAGCACTCGCTTGAGCACCACCTCCGCCGAAATCTCTCGGTTGGCGGCCTCAGGTATCACGAGGCTGTTCTTGCTCTCTATCACGTCGTCGGTGACGATGAGACCACGGCGCACGGGCAGGCAGTGCATGAAATAGCCGTTGTTGGTCCACGACATGTGCTCCTCGTCGATGGTCCAGCTCATGTCCTTGCTCAAAATCTGACCGTATTGCGCCGGGTCTTTCACGCCAGGGCAGCTCCAGTTCTTGGCGTAAACGAAGTCTGCGCCTTCGAGTGCTTTCTTCTGGTCGTACTCCACCTTGGCGTTGCCAACGAACTTAGGGTCGAGTTCATAGCCCTCGGGCTGGGTCACCACGAAGTCGACGTCGGCGGCGTTCATCCACTGCGCGAACGAGTTTGGCACGGCCTGTGGCAAGGCGCGGCAGTGGGGTGCCCACGTCAGCACCACCTTCGGGCGTGCCGTCTTCTTGTGCTCGTCGATGGTTATCAAGTCGGCGAAAGCCTGCAAGGGGTGCACCGTGGCGGTCTCCATGGCCACGACGGGCTTGCCAGAGTATTTCACAAACTGGTTGACGATGGTCTCGGCGTAGTCGTAGTCGCGGTCTTTCAGTCCGGCAAACGAGCGCACGGCGATGATGTCGCAATAGCAAGCCATCACGGGAATGGCCTCCAGCAGGTGCTCGCTCTTGTCGCCATCCATGATGACGCCACGCTCCGTCTCCAACTTCCACGCTCCGGCGTTCACGTCGAGCACTATGACGTTCATGCCAAGGTTCATTGCCGCCTTCTGCGTGCTCAGTCGGGTGCGCAAGCTGTTGTTGAAGAATATCATCAGCAGGGTCTTGTTCTTGCCCAACTGCTGATAGCCGAAACGGTTTGCCTTCACTTCCTGTGCCTCAGCGAGCGCGGCTTTCAGGTCGCCAAGGTCTTCCACATTAAAGAATGTCTTCATTGTAATATTATTTTTTGATTATTATTCACTCTCTCGTCTGTCCGCTTCCGGTTATGAGCCACTTGTAGGTGGTTATTTCCTCGAGGGCCATAGGTCCGCGGGCGCCGAGCTTCTGCGTGCTGATGCCGATCTCCGCTCCCAGGCCGAACTGCGAGCCATCGGTGAAACTCGTAGGCGCGTTGACATAGACACACGCTGCATCCACCATAGCCTGAAACTTCTTCTGCGCTTCCTGGTTGTCGGAGACGATGCTCTCGCTGTGTCCGCTGCCGTAGGTCGCTATGTGGTCGAGAGCCTCATCCTCCGAAGCCACGGTCTTTATGGCAAGCTGCATGCTCATCCACTCCGTGAACCAGATGCTCTTCAGGCTTGGGTCTTCAGCCATCATCCTCCGCTCGCTGTCAGCTGCCTTATATAATAATGTGTCGGGATAGCGTCCCTTCAATGCCTCGTAAGCCTTACTGTCGGCGTGAATCTTCACCTCTCGCTTGGCGAGGTCTTCGCAGAGCCTTGGCAGGTCGCCCAGGCGAGAAGCGTGGACGACGAGCGTGTCGAGCGTGTTGCAGACGCTGCATCTGCGGCACTTGGCGTTGGTTATGATGCGCTTGCCCATCTCCACGTCGCCATCCTTGTCGAAGTAGCAATGCACCACGCCCGCTCCCGTCTCTATGACAGGCACCTTGGCGGCATCTCTGACAAAGCTGATGAGCTTCTTTCCGCCACGCGGTATGCATAGGTCGATATATCCCACGGCGTTGAGCATTTCGCCCGTGGCCTCGTGGGTGGCAGGCAGCAGCGCCACCACGTCGGGGTTCACGCCATGGGCGCGCAGCACCCTGTGGATAAGGGCGACGCCTGCCGTGTTGGAGGCGTCGGCGTCTTTTCCGCCTTTCAGCACACACGCGTTCCCGCTCTTGAAGCAGAGCGAGAAGACATCGAAGGTGACGTTGGGGCGAGCCTCATAAATCATGCCTATGACCCCGAAGGGCACGCTCACCCTTTGCAGGTGCAAGCCATTGTCGAGGGTCTTGTCCTTCAAGATTCTTCCGAGCGGCGACGGCAGGGTGCTGACGTGTCGCATATCCGCCGCAATGTCCCGGAGCCGTTGCTCCGTGAGTTGCAGTCGGTCGTAGAGCGGGTTCGCCTTGTCCATCTTGGCCAGGTCAAGGGCGTTGGCCTTCAGCAGCGCTGGAATCTCGGCAATGATGGCATCAGCCACCGCCCTGAGAATCTCGTTGCGTTTGTCGTCTGTCAGCAGCGCGAGGGTCTTGCTCGCCGCTTTCACCTTTTGGAAAGTCTCTTTCAGTTTTAGTTCCATGTCACTATTCCCTTCTTCTTACGGTTATAAGATATTGCAAAGATAATGCAAACGAGCGCATAACATCAAGCTTGCTTGAATGTTATGTCGAGTGCAGCTTATCTTATACAAATTTAGATAATATTTCCGAATTATAAGCCAGTTGGGATAAAAAACAGAAAT
>JALEJI010000071.1 GCA_022769825.1 Prevotella sp.
GCTATATCTTTGATTACCGCTACAAATGTAACAATAATAAATGAAATGACAAAACATAATAAGTTAAATATAAACTGATTTATAGATAATTGGCTTTGCAGCTTGCGTTATCGCTACAAATTAATCGAAAATTCAGATTAAAAAGTTTAATTTATAATAGTGTTGCGGAATTAAGGTTTATTGAAAATATTTTGTGTCTTACAGAATTAAATATTAGCTTTGTGAGGACAAAAGAAAATTGATAATCTCAATGAGAATTTATATATTCAATCCAGAGCACGACATGTCGCTTGCTTCTGGCTTAGTAAACTTCACACCGCCTCGCGCTGGTCGCTTACTACGTCATGACTTGTCGTTTCTGCCTGCGGTTTGGGCAAAGCAAGAAGACGCCGTGCTGGTCGATGAGGTTGACTACGCATGGGAACAATACAAAAGCACAGGTTTAAGCAAGCAATGTAATTTCATAGATTGCAACGACTTATCACGTATGGCATCTGTTGGCATGGGCCTGGAATTTGAGCCTTGGGGATGGGACTTGCCTGTGAGAGAGCAACTTGTTAAATGTAATGTATCTACATCATCCTTGCCTGACAATGATTACCTCAATACCATCAAGAGAATGAGCCACCGTGGATGGAGCGCAACGAACCTCCTGCCAGAGCTTACAAAAACAAAAAACACAATTGGCGAAGCTAAGATATGTCATAATTGGGAAGAATTGAAAAGGTTTCTTTCCACATACCATCGTATTGTGGTAAAGTCTCCATGGAGTTGCAGTGGGCGAGGGGTGAGATACATCGAGGACAATATGCCAAAGCAACTTGAAGGCTGGTTCAATAATGTTATCAAGCAGCAAGGTTGCGTATTGATGGAACCTTATTATAATAAGGTAATCGACTTCGGGATGGAGTTCGTATGCGACAGGAAAGGGAACATAGAATATCGCGGCTTGTCACTTTTCGAGACAAGCAATGGCGCGTATATTGGCAACATGGTAGCAGAGGAAAAAGCCAAAGAGGAAATCATGGCAAGGTACATTCCACTAAGCATGTTGCATGAAATCCGACTATCTATAATATCTTCTCTCACACCAATGTTGGCCAATACATATCATGGGCCATTTGGCATCGACATGATGATTGTCAACAGTGACGGTAAAGTCCTCGTGCATCCTTGTGTCGAGTTAAACCTCCGCATGACCATGGGGCATATTTCTTTAGGAATAACCGAACACCCATGTCATCTTATGAACATTGTTTATCAACAGGGAAAATACTGCCTTCAACTGACATAAACACTTAATATTTCAAAACTTCCATCGCATTTGCATTTCGAGTTCAGAAATTGTCGAACTGTCAATTTGTTGAGGTCCTGACGATATGACGTCACGGTCGAAATAGTGGGTGCATCCTCCCTTGAGGACAAACGTTAACTTGTCGCTTGCCGTGACTTTGCAATTGAGCGCACATCTCACCCCCTTGCCGTAGAATGAGGCGAAAGAGAACGTATAGAGTAGGCCTGGATCATGGACATATACTCGTGAATTGTAATCACCAGTGTTGAAATAACCTATCAAGCCAATCAGCTTTAGCCATTTTCGTTGCCAGCGCACACTCTCGGAAATCATATAGCCATAACTCGTGGTGTTACCGTGACTTTCGGAAAAATCAGATTGCGTGCTAAATGTCAATCCATTATCAGAATAGGAGATCGTAGCCCTTGCCCTTGAGTCTACTTTTCTTGAAATGCTGCCTTCTTCTTGCCCGTTAAGCTCTTTCATCTTCATCCTATACCTCAACAAAAACGCCCACTTGTCGTTTGATGTATCTATCTGGATGAAATTATCCCATCTGTAAGTTGACTCTGGAGAGTTGAACTTTGGCCATGCAAAATAAGAAATGTCTGTATAAAGGGTCAGCGTGGCGTTGTTCCAAGGGATTATTTTTCCACCAACGAGAAAACCGCTCTCGTCATTTACAGAGCTGCCTTCCGAAACAGTGTTAGCGTAGATGGCTTGATACTTGTATGGGTAATAGCGCTGCAATGCCATTAGTGAAAGCCTGGATGAAAGCTCATAGCTTATGGCGTTGATCGTTGCAATCTGTGCATTTTTGTCTATTGCCGTTTCTCCACTTATGTTCAGTCTACGACTGGTGTATCCATAGTCAACACTGGCATTGAAAAAGTCGTATCCATAAGGATACCATCTTCTGTACTTCTGCCCCTTACCCATTTCCAACTTGCGATTGAAAGTCGTGTAATACCCCGTTGCCCCAACATGAAAACCGTTTTTCATCCAATTGACATTCGCGCCAAAGAGCGACACTGCCGTGTTGCCTTTTCTCTTCATCTCGCTCAACGTTCGGTGATAACCCGTCTTGAGTATTGTGGCTACCGAAGAAGAGTCCTTGTTCAACGTAGCGTCAATCTTGCGGTATGAGGCAAAAGCCGTCAAATCGAGACCTTTTGCCAATTTGAACGCGGCTGCCGCACCTTGGAGGTAATTATAGTCCGAGCGACTGGCATGAGCGAAGACATGAGTTGGCGAGCTCAGTAGTGTCGACATCGTGGCAAGTTTTCCAAAACCAAACCCATTGTTAAGTATCAGCCCCATTCCAAACCTAAGACGGTACCGGCCAAGAGCAAGTGTCTTAATCCATTTGATGTCATTCAAGAGCAGATAGAAAGAATAATAGTCATATCCCCATTTGTTCTTGCCTGCGAAGAAAGGCTCGCCCGCGTCCTGTGAAGCGGTGATGCCGAACCTGACACGTTGCCCATAATTAAACGTGTATCTCAGCCAATGCTTATACTTGTAACCGAGATACTTGTCGTCGTAACCTTTGCGGGTATAAAAAGGAATGTTTAAGTCGGCTACTAACGTGTTCTTACCATACTTCAACACCTTGCTTAGATCTGGTATGGTGTCTGAGCGTGGAGCTTGACCAATGGTGATAAATTGCTTAAGTAGCGTTATCGTCTGTCTGTCAAGCGATTCTATGAGCAACAATTCCATTGGACTCTCAAATCTCCTGACTTTGTCACGATACTCAATTATATCCATCACTTGTTCGAATGAAAGAAATGGCAAACCCTCAAGCTGCTCATGGGAACAAGTGTTTATGTCCAGCTTGTTCTCGGACAACTCGTTTAGCTCGTCATACAACAGTTCAAGGCTGCCATCGTCAATATTCTCGCTTTGCCCCATCTGCTCTATGTAGGTTTCCCACGAGTAATCATTTTGTGATGAAACGTTTACAGAAAAAAGAAGGGCTAAGGTCGTGATAAAAAGTGTTCTCAATAGATAATTGTTTAGAGGTTGTTGATATTCCTGACATACAGGATGTTGTTATATTGCAAAATTAGGTAAAAAATCAACATCTCCAAACAAAAAAAGACAGTTTCTTTCAAACTGCCTTTTCTTTGTGTACATATTCGTATATGTCGGTTTACTTTTTCTTCTTTCTGTTTATCAACTTCTTCACTATGAAATAAACTATAGCGATAGCGCAGATTCCAATGATTGCCACTTTTATGTATTCTCCATATTCAAGAATCTTATCATTGAGCTGATTCTCTGGCACTATTGAGTGCAGATACCAACCCAACGCGGCAAGGATGACATTCCAACAACCTGCTCCAATAGTAGTGTACAGCAAGAACTTCCAATAAACCATCTTGGAGAGACCGGCTGGGATGGATATGAGATGGCGTATGCCTGGAATTAGACGCCCTGTGATTGTAGCCACCAGGCCATGATTGTTAAAATAAGCCTCGCTCTTCTCCACCTTGGCTTGGTTAAGCATGCACAAGCGACCGAGTTTGCTGTTGGCAAATCGGTAGATGACGGGGCGACCGAGGTAGTAACCTGCAAGATAGTTGATAGTGGCTCCCAAGTCAGCGCCAATGGTTGCAGCCAAGACCACCAGTATAATGTTGAGGTTTCCTCCTGCCGAATGGTATGCTGCCGGAGCAACGACAAGTTCGGAAGGTACGGGTATCACGGTACTCTCGAGCAACATTAAGAAAAGCACAGTTCCGTAATTGAGGTTGCCGAGCAATGTCGATAAAATACTCATACTTAATTGAAATGATTATTAAGGTTAAAACTCATGTTTGTCGTCTATTGACTTTCCTTTCTTATTCAAAGGATGATGCATGGCATAGTTATAGAAATCTCTGACAGACATGCCGTTAGGAAAGACATCTGAAAGTTCTCGTTGAATGCCAAGGGGGTTACGTTCCGTGGCTTTTTTCAAGTCTGACAAGAATTCATCTTGAAGTCCAAGCTCATAATCAGTCCTCACAAGGTAAGCCCATAAGTCAGCATAATCCTTATTATTTTCTGAATCGGCGAGACGACGGAAAATATCGTGAGCTTGACGAAGATAATTGCAATCGAATAAGCAATACCCAATGTAATACAGCGTGTTGCCAAGTTCTTTATCCGATGTCATATGAATTGCCTTCTCAAAGCACACCTTAGCAGACTCTGGGTTTCCGGCAAGCAGGTTGACATAACCTTTAAGCAATACGACATCAAATGAGGTGTTCCCAGAAAGCGTCTCCAGCTTATCCGCAACCTTTATTGCCTCTTCATACTCTCCGCACATCGCGTAAACGAGGCTCGTATTCCTGTAAATCTCAAACTGGTTTGCCGACTGAGGAGGGCAAAGTCTTGCCGCGTTCTTCCAATGTGTCAACGCTTCATGAAAGTTGTTCTCATTCATGTAGACAGAGGCAATTCCCATGTCAGCGACCTCGCTATGTGGTTGCAGCCTATGAAAGCGTTGATAGCACGACTTGGCTCCATTGCCATTGCCGAGCATCATCAAGCAATTGGCCTTGTTTAATATGGCATCTGGGTCGTCTGGTGCGATTGCAAGCGAATAATCGCTGCATTCCATGCTGCCACTGAAATCATTTGAGAGGTATTTGGCAGAAGCAAGCAAGTTCCAATAGCCACTGTTGTATGGATCTTGATCGATGAGCTTATCGAATACGTCCATGCATTCCTTATACGAACCTTTGCTCATGGCTATGCGCCCTTTCAGTTCCAGATAATCGCCACAGTCAGTGTCGCTGCTCAAGACGAGCCATCTTGCCGCCAGGTCATAGATTTCATAATCTGCAAACAAGGAAGCCACGTCAAGGTAATAATCCTCTAAGTCGTCCTCGTCAAGCGTTTGCTCCTTGGTCTCAAGATATTTCTCCGCGTCTTTCACACGGTTGTCAACAATCATGATTTCAGCGACAATGTAGAAATACTCAAGGTCTTGCTTGTCGGCTATCATGGCAACACATCCCATGGCCTTGTCCACATCATGATAGACGAGTATGGAGACCCTTGCCTTGAAAGCAAGAGGCTCTGTGGCTCCTGGGAATATATTGAGCGCATCGTCAATAACCTTCAGTGCCGTCTTCAAGTCACCATGCAGATGGTAATATTCCGCAATGTCCGTGAATTGCCCTGGTTCAAGGAAAATCGAGGAACCGTTTTTACGCTCTTCCTCATACTTGTGAAGATTTTCCTTGAATTCTTTTGAGAAGAAGATGTTATCGCTCAATTCATTACTTTTTAATTTGTTTTGCCCAGGTATCCTTCAGTCCAACGGTCTTGTTGAATACGGGCGCGTCGTCTGTGGTGTCAGGGTCTGCCATGAAATAGCCTGTGCGTTGGAACTGCAAATACTGTCCTGGCTTCATCGTGGCTGCGAAACGCTCAACGTAGCAATTGTCGAAAACGTGCAATGACTGTGGGTTGAGAAGTTCACGGAAGTCTCGTTCGTCTGCTGATGGATTCTCCACATTGAAGAGACGGTCGTATTCCCTTACCTCAGCCTTCACGCAGTCGTCAGCATTTACCCAATGCAACGTACCCTTGACTTTACGGTTTGCTCCCGGCATACCGCTCTTGCTGTCAGGATCGTATTCGGCCTGTATTTCAATGATATTACCGTCAGCGTCCTTTGTGCAACCTGTGCATTTTACGATATATGCGTTTTTCAAGCGTACTTCCTTGCCTGGGGTCATGCGGAAGAACTTCTTTGGCGCGTCCTCCATGAAGTCGGCGCGCTCAATCCATAGGTTGCGAGAGAAAGAAATCTCATGACTGCCCTGGGTCTCATCCTCCGGATTATTGATGGCCTCCATCATCTCGGTCTTGCCCTCAGGGTAATTTGTCAATACGAGTTTCACTGGATCAATGACGGCAGACACACGCGTAGCCTTCTTATTAAGATCCTCACGTACGGCAGCCTCAAGCAGAGCCATGTCGTTGAGAGCGTCAAACTTGGTGTAACCTATGGAACGGATGAAAGCTTTAATTGATTCAGGCGAATAGCCACGGCGACGCATGCCACACAATGTCGGCATACGTGGGTCGTCCCAACCGTTGACAAGATGCTCGTCGACAAGGGTATGAAGCTTGCGCTTCGACATCACCGTATAGGTAAGGTTCAGACGGTTGAACTCTATCTGCCTTGGGCGGTTATCATCCAGGGCATCCTTGGCAGTGCCGTCATACTCCTTAAGGTAGTCGATGAACTTATTGTAGAGAGGACGGTGAGGCACAAACTCCAACGTGCAAATGGAGTGGGTCACACCCTCGAAATAGTCGCTCTGTCCGTGCGCGAAGTCATACATTGGATAGCAATGCCACTTTGTGCCAGTGCGATGATGAGGTGTCTGAATGATGCGATACATCACCGGGTCACGGAAGTGCATGTTGGGGTTGGCCATGTCCATCTTGGCCCTAAGCACCATAGAGCCTTCCACGGCCTCTGCGGTGTTCATCTGGTTGAAGAGTTTTAGATTCTCCTCAACAGGACGGTCACGATATGGGCTGAATGTTCCAGGTACCGTTGGCGTACCCTTTTGCTCGGCAATTTGCTCTGAAGTCTGCTGGTCGACATAAGCGTTACCATTCTTTATCATCCAAATGGCGAAGTCCCAAAGCTTCTGGAAATAATCTGAGGCATAATAAATATGTCCCCACTTAAACCCAAGCCAATGAATGTCATTAAGGATATTCTCCACGTATTCAGTGTTTTCCTTGGATGGGTTGGTATCGTCGAAACGCAGGTTGCACACTCCACCAAACTCCTCGGCAGCGCCGAAGTCCATGCAAATGGCCTTTGCGTGGCCAATGTGCAGGTAGCCGTTAGGCTCTGGGGGAAATCGTGTCTGTATGCGACCGTTGTTCTTGCCCTCTTTCAGGTCATTGCTGATTATCTCTTCAACGAAGCTCATGCTGCGCTTCTCTTCTTTTTCGTTTTCTTTAATCTCCATTTTCGTGATATACTTTTTCCAAGTTGCAAAGTTAGTCATTTTCCGCTATAATCATAGAGAATAGTTGGAAAAACTTGAAAATAATTGATTTAAAAATTGCGCATGTCAGAAAAGATTATTACCTTTGCCAATGTTATCCTGAATACAATCTTTTTACCTTAAGAAGGCTAATACCTATTGAAGTAAAATGGCGCTTGCTGTGAAGCAGGCGCCATTAATCGTTTTATATGACTTAAAACTCCAATCATCTCAATGTCATAAGAACAAAAAACTTAGGGTCAAGCCAACCCTAAGGTGAAATACAGTTTTACTTTATGCCTCTTTGGTTAAGTGCGGCCGCATACCTGTGCGCGTTTGCCATGTGCTCGGCATAAGTGACCGCGAAGTCATGGGTTCCGCTGAAATCAGGTTTCGCGCACATATATAAATAGTTGTGGTGAACCATGTTGAGCACGGCGTCAATTCCCGCGATAGAAGCCACACGTATTGGGCCAGGTGGCAGACCTGGGTTCTTATATGTATTATATGGGCTCTTGATAAACAACATGTTTTGGTATATGCGCTTTAGGGCAAAGTCTTTCAAGGCGAACTTTATGGTTGGGTCGGCTTGAAGGGGCATGCCTTGCGGATATTCCGCGTCGCGTAGCATGAGCCTGTTGTAATACATTCCGGCAATCATTGGTTTTTCCTTGTCGTTGGCAGTCTCCTCATCCACGATGCTCGCCAACGTGGCGACCTGTACAGGCGACAAGTTGAGCGACTTTGCCTTTTCCTTACGCTCTTCCTGATCCCAGAAGCTGTCGTTTTCTTTCTTTATTCGCTTCAATAGGTTATCGACATTCGTGTCCCAATAAATATCATACGTGTTTGGTATGAACATGGCTGCCACGGTGGCAGTGTCGTAGCCAAATTTGGCGCATTCCGCATTATCGGTCAATGCCTTTTCTATTGTCAAGCTGTCCAACATCAGCTTTTTGCTGAGAGCGCCGGCCATGTCTTGCATTGTTCTTACGCTGGGGACCACGAGGTTCAATGGGTCTTGCAGCCCGTTTTTAAGGTGCCGGAAGACCGTGAAGGCTCCCATCGACGGTGTCAAGGCATAGCGTCCCGTGCGAACCTTGTTTATCAGGTTGCTGTGGCGGGCGAGAATGCTGAAAGCCTGAAAGCAATGCGCCTTGGCCTCAGGTCTTAACTTCATGGCCAAAGAGTCGTAGTTGTCGTCTTGGTCCACATAGACGTATTTGGTGACGCTACGTCCTGTGAATGATGTGAAAAAGTAGTAGTATGTCAAGCCCAACAAGGCTATCACACACACTGCCGCAAGGATAAGATACCTCTTGCTAAACTGTCGTGCCATTGTTTTTGATATGTTTATTCTGATTATGTGTGCAAAGTTACACATTAATGAGTAACTTTGCATCGATAAAGTGGATATTTAATATCAAAAACAATATAAATTCGGGATAGAATGAAGTATGAAAGTTATATCTTCGATTTGGACGGCACCTTGCTTAACACTCTCGACGACCTTGCGGCAAGCTGCAACTTCGCCCTTCGCTCTTATGGCTTGCCTGAGCATAGCGTTGACGACGTTCGCCGGTTTGTGGGCAACGGGGTGCGTTTGCTCATGACTCGCGCCATACCTGGCGGTGAGAGTTTCGCGCAGTTTGAGGAATGTTACGCTTGCTTCCGCCAGCACTACCTTCACCACAACCTCGACACTACCGCGCCTTATCCAGGCATAATGGAGCTGATAGCCAAGCTCAATGCCAACGGCAAAAAGGTGGCTGTCGTGAGCAACAAGTTTTATGAGGCCACACAAGACCTCGTGCGCCATTTCTTTGGCGAAGAGATAAAGGTGGCGATAGGGGAGCGTCCCGACATTCACAAGAAGCCTGCTCCCGACACGGTAATAGAGGCATTGCGCCAGCTCGGCATGCCAAGCTCTACTGCCGTGTACATCGGCGACAGCGACGTTGACATAGACACGGCGCGTAATTGTGGCATGCCATGCATCAGCGTGTTATGGGGGTTCCGCGACCGCGACTTCCTTATAGAGCACGGTGCTACCACCTTGGTAAAGACACCTGAGGAAATCGCCGCCATATAACAAATAAGCTGCTTGCCGGGTGATGACCCACGCAAGCAGCCTTGAATCTCGTGTCGCGGTCTCTTTCACCAAGAGACCGCGTTTTTTGTGTTGTCAGCTCAATGGAATGCTCTTGACTCTCGCCAAGTGGCGACCGCCCTCAAACGGAGTGGCGAAGAACTCATCCATGATTTTAGCGGCTGTGTCATTATCTATGAACCTGCCAGGCATCACGAGCACGTTGGCATCGTTGTGCTGGCGTATGAGATGCGCGATCTCTGGAATCCAGGCCAGTCCGGCCCTGATGCCTTGATGCTTGTTCAAGGTCATAGCCATGCCTTCGCCAGAACCGCAAATTCCTATTCCCTGGCAAACCTCACCGTCTTCCACGCCATTGGCCAAAGCATGACCAAATTCAGCGTAGTTGCAACTATCCTCACTGTATGTGCCATAGTCTTTATAAGTGATGCCCTTTGAGTCAAGATATCCCTTGACGAATTGTTTAAGCTTGAACCCTGCGTGGTCAGACGCGAGTCCCACGGTTTTAGTCTCCATTTCCTTATTTAGAATTAATTTTTTAGTGCTAATTATGATATAATGTATGACCTTGTAGGTTTCTTGTCACTCGATTATTTTCGTCATGGACAAAGCCGAAACAAGCCCGTCGGGATTCACCTTTGCCTTAATCTTGTATAAGGCGTGCCTTTCCTTTGAAGGGTCCGTGCGCTGAATGTCTTGCGTAGCCGAGACGTTGACCGTGTACTCATACTCATCTTCGCCGACCTCGCGCTTGTCTATCTTCATGTCGTTGCCAAGTCGCCACGTCATGCCCGTGATGTCGTCCTTGTAAATCTTCTGCAGGAATACGGTCACGTCAGCCTTGGTGGCATCTTGCTTCCCGAGGAAGTTTGACATTACAGGTGCCACTGATGCTTCGAGAGATTGCTCATTGTTTGCGTTCACCGCTTGGAAGAAATGTTTCAACGAGGCGTTCACCAGCACTTTCTCCTCTGGTTGCACGGTGCTTGCCTTCAGCTTGCGCATGGCATCGTTGGCCTCGTCCACATGCTCGCCATTGGCATGCTCGTCAAGGTAAGCTTGAAGTTCGTCAAGCGTGTTGGCATTTGAAGCGAAAGCCCAGTCTATAGAGTCTATCTTGTGTTGGGCTTGCGCCTTGTGCTCTGAATCAGGGTGCTTGCTGAGATAGTCGAGCAACGCCTGTTTTGAGCCACTCACCACGGCATTGGTCCAATCGGCATCGCTCTGCTGCAACGCGTTGAGGTGAGCCTGTATGGAGTCGATATGTTCGGCGGGAGCATCCTTATAGTTGTCAAGATAGGTCTGCAGAACGAGAGGGTCATCGCTTTTCAACGCGTATTCGTAAGCCTCCTCCTCCTTGGAAGTCTTGGCGTTGTTGTAGAAGTAGAAGCAAACGCCACAGAGAACCAACGCGAAGATTATGGCCGTAACGAGCGCGCCGTGGTTCTTTTTCTTTTTCTGCACGGGTGGTGGAGTGGCAACGCCATTCGCGTCGCTTGCGGTAGGAATCCTTGGTGGCACAGGTGGCCTCTGGGCCTCTGCCTGTCGCTGGGTCACTTCTGCCTGCTGAACAGGCGACACTGCCGTCTCATTAGCTGCGTTGCGTTCCGCCATATTGCCAACGACACCAGACAACCGAGTGACATGGTGGCAATTAGGACACATCTCCTGATCGCTGAAATACACTTCACCACACTGTGGGCACTTGATAATCTTTCCCACTATAGCCACGCCACAGCACGGGCAAAATGGTGCCTTGTCGCTTATCTGTCGCCCACACTCAGGGCATTTAATCATTGCCATAATACTTCTCTATATTGCTTTGTTATATTTTATCTATGTCTGAACCGTATCTCCCTAAGTTTATGCTTTCCCATGAAGCGGCTCTTGTCCACGAAACCGTTTATGCCATCGAGCCTGCCTTTTGCGGTATATTGCCACAACAAGTATTCCTTGCCGTCGGTTAGAACAGGTTGTCGCGACGAGTATTGCGCTATCATGAGCTTGTAGTCGTCGAGCATGCCTTGCAAATTGGCGTTGTAGAAATTCGTGCCCGTGTAAACGAGTGGGCGCTGCCGGTAGGCTTTCTCCACAAGGACGAGAAACTTGGCCAGGGAGTCGCGAAATTCCTCGCGTGGCATTCCGCTGCGTGTCTCCACGTCAATCATGGGCAATAGGTCTTGGTCGCCAGGGCGGCATTGCGCCATGAAGTTATGCAGTTGCTCTTTTTGATTCACTTTAGGCCTGTAAAAATGGTAGGAGCCGACCTTGAGCCCATAGTTGTGGGCAAGGTCTATGTTTTGCTTGTATTTGTCGTCTATCCTCGTACCACCTTCCGTGGCCTTGAGGTAGACATACGCCATTTTGCTTTTTCCAACGGTCTCCCAAAACACCGTGCCTTGATAATGGCTCAGGTCTATGCCGTGAATATGCCGGCAGGTGTCCTCGCATTCCACGCGCCCGCCTTGCGCGAACGACGCCAAGCTGATGACTGTGAAAAAAAAGATAAGAGAAAAACGTTTCATGCTGCAAAGATACATACAAAATAGTTGAAAAACCACCCGACTTGCGTCTATGGGTCATTCTTACGGGCGTTGATGCGCGCGATCCATTCTTGCCTGCGTATCTTGCGCCTGCGTGTGGTCCGTCTTAGGCTCATTATCATCCTGAATCCCATCCAAACGAGAATCACCAAGATGACTACGAAGACCGCGACGAGAATATAAACTTCTTGTTTCATAATCTCTTATCAGTTTTCCCTATACCATTTGTAGAGCATCTCTACACCTTGCTCAATCTCCACCTTGTGAGTCCATCCAAGGCTATGAAGCTTGCTCACGTCAATAAGTTTGCGAGGCGTGCCATTGGGCTTTGTCTTGTCCCAAACAATCTCTCCCTCGAAGCCTACGGTCTTTTTCACGAGTTCGGCAAGCGCCTTTATTGTCAGCTCCTTGCCTGTGCCCACGTTGATGTGGCAATTCCTTATCTCGCCCAGTGAAGGTATCGCGCCACCACGTCCCTCTGAGTTGTTGCGGTTCACCGCGCCATCAGTCTTGGCTCCGTAGAACACGCTTGAATACTTGTCTATTCCTATGATGTCCTTGAAATCCACGTTGAGCAATAGATAAACCGAGGCGTCGGCCATGTCCTCCGACCACAGGAACTCTCTTAATGGAGAGCCATCGCCCCACAACGTCACTTTATTGTTCTCTATCCCGTAGAATGCGAGCGCTTTCTCTATGCGATCCTGGGGGCAGTCGCCGTCCACGTTGCCCTCACCGATAATGGCGCGCAACTTGTCGGTCGGGTTAATTGGACGCAAGCTCATGTCGCGGCGTATGCCCTCCCAGTCGTTTTCATGTAGCAGCTTGGCAAGGAAGACCTTGCGCATCATTGCCGGCATGACATGCGAGTTTTCCAAATGGAAGTTGTCGTTAGGGCCATAGAGGTTGGTAGGCATCACCGCAATGTAGTTGGTACCATATTGCAGATTATAGCTCTCGCACATTTTCAATCCGGCAATCTTCGATATGGCATATTCCTCATTGGTATACTCCAATGGAGATGTCAGCAGGGCGCCCTCCTTCATTGGCTGCGGGGCGTTTTTGGGATATATGCAAGTAGAGCCAAGGAAGAGAAGCTTCTTCACATGGTGCTTGTATGCTTGCTCGATGACATTGCACTGAATCTTCATGTTCTGCATGATGAAGTCGGCACGATAAAGCGAGTTTGCCATTATTCCTCCTACGAAAGCCGCAGCAAGTACTACGGCATCAGGCTGCTCCTCGTCAAAGAAGCGCTTGACCGCCAATTGGTCCGTAAGGTCCAACTCACTGTGTGTACGTCCTACGAGGTTGCAGTAACCACGCTTCTTGAGATTGTTCCAAATCGCGGAACCAACAAGGCCATGGTGGCCAGCAACATAAATTTTACTTGACTTGTCCAACATTTCTATGGCTTTTCCTATTTTTTAATCGATTAGCTATCGATTCTTTATATAAGTGCAAAGTTACGAAAAAAATCAGATAACGCAAATGTTTTATGGAAATAGCATAAACGGCAATATGTGCCCACGATAAAAAATAAAAGGGTCTTCATGAATATGAAGCGTTGGCATAACGCTTTGCTTGGGGTGGGTACAGGGTTGCGGGCGGCCATTCGGTTTGTGGACGGCCACAGGGGCAGCTCCTGCAAATCGCCAAATGCACACCAATTTAATCGGGTAATAATATTTTACAAATGGTCGTCTGAGAATCGTTTTTTTCAACCAAGATGTCGCTTGGCCGGAAATGACGCAATTATGGGGTGTTTTGGTAAACGATTGACTGTTAAGAGGTTATATTTTTAACGTTTTTCCGGTGTTGCAAATTCGCTAAAATGGCGCCGCCGTTACGGTGTAATCGCATCGCCGTTACGGTGCAATCGCGTCGCCGTTACGGTGTAATCGCGACGCTATCACGCCGTAATCGCAAAAATTTTTGGCCGAAAACCTGCTGGCGGTGTTGTCAAAGAGCGGACGTCTACCCTTTTTCCGCTCTAAAAGTACCTGTTTTCAAGTGTTAAATTTTGGCAATAATATTTTACAATTCAATGTGGGTGCATGGTGCCTGTCATGGATTTTCATTCGCGATAATCAAAAAGTCCTATTTAGTTCGTGATTTCAATGAAAATAGGATAAATAGTTCTTGGATGGTTGAAAAATATGTGCTAACTTTGTAAAGTGAAATAAATCAAGTAAAAGATGAGTAGCGAAAGCACACTAAATAACACGAATGAGACTTCCGAAAGCAGGCAAAACCCGTTTATGCAGCCCTATGGCACGCCCCACGACACGGTGCCGTTTGACAAGATACGGTTTGAGGATTTCGAGCCCGCGTTTATCGAAGGCATACGTCGCGACGACGAGGCCATAGCGAAAATAGTGGACAACCCGGAGCCTCCGACTTTCGACAACACCATAGCATGGACGGACAAGACAAAAGGCGAGCACTACTACGACTTGCTTGACCGTGTCTCCAACACGTTCTCGTGCTTGATGAGCGCAGAGACAAACCCGAGAATGGAGGCGCTGGCACAGAAGTTGAGCCCCATATTGACGAAGCACGCCAACGACGTGACCCTGAACCCAAAGCTTTTCGCCCGCGTGAAAAGTGTTTATGAGAACCATCGTGAACTGACACCCGAGGAAAAGACCTTGCTCGAAAAGGAATACGACTCTTTCGTGCGTAGCGGAGCCCTGCTCGATGAGAATGGCAAGGACAAGCTCAGGAAACTGACTGAGGAGGCATCGATGCTCTCGCTGCAATTCTCCCAAAACTTGCTGAAGGAGAACAAGGCATACACGCTGCACATTACCGACAAGGCGCAACTCGACGGACTGCCAGACACGGCCATAGACATGGCAGCCCAGACGGCAAAAGAGAAAAAGCTTGCGGGATGGGTCTTCACGCTCGACTATCCAAGCTACTCGCCATTCATGACTTACTCCACGCAACGCGACTTGAGAAAGCAGCTCTACATGGCACGCAACACGGAGTGTACACACGATAATGACTCCAACAACTTGGAGATATGCAAGAAGATCGTGAACCTCCGGCGCGAGATAGCGCAATTGCTTGGTTTCGACACTTTTGCCGACTACGTGCTCAAGCACCGCATGGCAAGCAACACCAGGACGGTTTACAAGCTCTTATACGACCTCATAGACGCCTACAAGCCTACCGCGATAGAGGAGGTGAAGGCCATAGAAGAGGAAGCCCGCGAGATAGAAGGCGACAACTTCAAGCTGGAGCCATGGGACTTCTCGTTCTACTCTCACAAGTTGCAGATGGAAAGATACAATCTCGACGCGGAGATGTTGAGGCCCTATTTCCAGCTCGACAACGTGATAAAAGGTGTGTTCGGACTCGCTAACCGGCTTTATGGCATAACATTCAAGGAAAACAAGGACATACCCGTCTACAATCCCGACGTGAAAGCCTACGAGGTGTTCGACAAGGACGGCAGCTACCTCGCCGTGTTCTATGCCGACTTCTATCCGCGCGAGGGCAAGCAAGGTGGAGCATGGATGACAGAGTTTCAAGGACAATGGATCACACGGGAAGGCAAGAATGTGAGGCCGCACGTCAGCGTGGTGACCAACTTCACCAAGCCTACCGACTCTAAGCCGGCGTTGCTTACGCTTGGCGAGGTGGAGACGTTCCTTCATGAGTTTGGCCATTCCTTGCACGGCATGTTCGCCAACACGCGCTTCGAGAGCCTGTCGGGCACCAACGTGTGGTGGGACTTCGTGGAGATGCCATCACAGTTCCTGGAGAACTACGCCGTAGAACCGGAATTCCTGCACACGTTCGCCTTCCACTACAAGACGGGCGAGCCCATACCCGACGAACTGATAGAACGCATAACGAAAAGCCGCAACTTCAACGTCGCTTATGCCTGCTTGAGGCAGGTGAGCTTCGGCCTGCTCGACATGGCTTACTATACCATGGCCCATCCGTTTACCGATGACATAGTGCCTTTCGAGAAGCACGCATGGAAAGACGCCATGATAATAGAGCAACTTCCCAACACGTGCATGACCGTGCAGTTCTCGCATATCATGGCCGGGGGCTATGCCGCAGGCTATTACAGTTACAAATGGGCGGAGGTGCTCGATGCCGACGCCTTCTCGGTGTTCAAGAAAGAGGGCATTTTCAACCAGCAAACGGCACAACGCTTCCGCGACTGCATACTCTCACGGGGCGGGACGGAACACCCCATGACGCTATACAAGCGCTTCCGCGGGCAAGAGCCTACCATCGAGGCGCTGCTTGAGCGCAACGGGATAAAAAAATGACCCATACATAGAATATACACATTATTATATATATAGAGCAAGATGGAAGAAGAGGAGAAGAAGCGTCTGTTGGATTGTCGCTACTTGCGTATGGCTCATATATGGGCCGAGAACTCTTACTGCAAACGCCGCAAGGTGGGCGCGCTCGTGGTGAAAGACAAAACCATCATCAGCGATGGCTACAACGGCACGCCAAGTGGCTTCGAGAACGTGTGCGAAGACGACAACAACGTCACCAAGCCATACGTGCTGCATGCCGAGGCCAACGCCATCACAAAGCTTGCCCGAAGCACCAACAGTGGCGAGGGCGCCACGCTCTATGTCACGGCTTCTCCTTGCATAGAATGTTCGAAGCTGATTATCCAGGCCGGCATACGACGCGTGGTCTACGGTGAGAAATACAGGCTCGACGATGGCATTAAACTGCTGAACAGGGCTGGCGTGGAGACAGAATTTATAGGAGACATACTCCCCGGGAAAGAAAATGAAGAAAGAGAATAAATACCGTTTCATGCCCTTGCTCATGGCGTTATGCGTGGTATTGGGCATCATGATTGGATCGTTCTACGCCAATCACTTTTCAGGTAACAGACTGACTATTGTCAACAATGGCTCGAGCAGGCTCAACAACTTGCTCAGGATCATTGACGACCAATACGTGGACAAGGTGAACATAGACTCACTTGTCGACAAGGCCATACCAACCATACTCTCAGAGCTTGACCCACATTCAGTGTACATCTCAGCCAAGGACGCCCAGGCGGCAGCCGACGACCTCAACGGAAGTTTCTCGGGGGTGGGCATAGAGTTCGTCATCAGGCAAGACACCATTCGGGTGCAAAACGTGATAAAGAACGGCCCTGCGGAGAAGGCAGGCATCATAGCCGGAGACAAGATCGTGTATGTTGACGGAAAGAAGTTCGTGGGCAAGCAAGTGACCAACGAGGAAGCCATGCGTCGCCTAAAGGGGCCGTCTGGCTCAAAGGTCAAGATTGGCGTTCAACGCTATGGCAAAAAAGGCATCGTGAGCTTCACCGTCACTCGTGCGGAGATCCCAACCAAGACCATCACGGCGACATATATGCTCGACGATAACACGGGATATATCAAGGTCAAGAACTTTGGCGAGAAGACGTATCCTGAGCTTCTCGTGGCCTTGGCCAACCTTCAGCAGCAAGGCTTCAAGAACCTCGTTATCGACCTGCGCGACAATCCAGGCGGCTACTTGCAGAGCGCTGTGCAGATGGCAAACGAGTTCTTGCCTGCCAAGAGGCTCATTGTCTACACCCAGGGACGCAAGTCGCCAAGGCAAGATTACAAGTCGGATGGACACGGGGCTTACCAGAACACTCCGCTTGTGGTGCTCATCAATGAGGGGTCGGCATCGGCATCGGAAATATTCACCGGGGCAATGCAAGATAATGACCGTGCCACCGTGATAGGCCGACGCTCATTTGGCAAGGGTCTCGTGCAGCAGCAGATTCCGTTCTCCGACGGTTCGCTCATCCGCTTGACCATAGCGCGCTACTACACGCCATCGGGCAGGTGCATACAGAAGCCTTATGTCGACGGCGACGACCAAGACTACGCTCAAGACCTCTTGGAGCGTTACCAGCACGGTGAATATTTCTCACGCGACAGCATCAAGCATTCCGGCCCGGCTTATCATACGAGGATTGGCAGGGTAGTGTATGGCGGTGGCGGAATCACTCCCGACATCTTCGTGCCTGAAGACACCACTGGCATGACATCATATTACAAGGAGGCTGCCATGAGCGGACTCATCTTGCAGTTTGCCTTCACGTATACCGACAACAACCGGCAAAAGATGAAAGACTTCAAGCAGATGTTGCAACTTGCCAGTTATCTCGATAAGCAAAACACGGTGGGACAGTTTGTCAACTATGCCGACAAGAACGGTCTTCAGCGCCGCAACCTGCTCATCAAGAAGAGCCACGCCTTGCTGGAAAAGTATATCAATGGACGAATAATCTACAACATGCTTGACGAGCAAGCCCTTGACGAGTATCTCAACGACGGCGACCCCGTGATAAAAACGGCTATGAGAGTATTCGCTCGCAACGAGGCGTTCCCCAAGAAACCCGTGAAGAAAGCTGGACAAAGATAGATGGCATGGACAAGCACACACTTAGACAAATCATAAAAGAGCGAAAGAAAAAGTTCAGTGCCGACGAGCTTATCATGCAATCAATGGATATTACCATCCAACTTGAGAAGCATCGTCTCTACCAAACGGCAGATACGATTCTTCTCTATCACAGCATGCCCGATGAGGTAAATACACATGGACTAATAGCGGCGCTCCACAAGCAGGGGCGGCGCGTGCTCCTGCCACGCATTAAAAACGAGGAAGAGTTGGAGCTGGTGAGATACAGTGGAAAGCTGAGCTTGCGAATGTCGGAGAGATATGGCATACTTGAGCCTGATGGAGAGCCATTCACCGAATACGAGTCGATAGACCTCGCCATCATCCCAGGCATGGCATTCGCGTTGAATGGAAAGCGACTTGGCAGGGGTAGGGGATACTACGACCGGTTGTTGGCTAAGATTCCAACAACGTATAAGTTGGGGCTTTGTTTTCCTTTCCAGATATTGGATGCCATTCCCAGCGACGACCATGACGTGCCGATGGATGAAGTCTTTGTTTGAATACCCGATAAACACCTATTGGAATAACACCTTTAATACATCATTATGAATTTGGATCTGCTGTCAGTTGATGACATAACACTTCTGCAAGAAAAGATAACCAACGCCAACAACATTGTGCTATTATGCCACACTCGACCCGATGGAGATGCCATAGGTGCATGCCTGGCCATGAACGCTTATCTCTCAGGACATTTCGGCAAGGAGTCGGCCATCGTGGTTCCCAATTCCTTCCCCGATTTTCTAAATTGGCTTCCGGGCAGAGAGAGAATCGTTCGTTTTGATAAGCATCCAGAGGATGTCAAGCGAATGTTCAACCAAGCTGACCTCGTTGTCTGTCTCGACTTCAACATGTATTCGAGGATTGACGACATGGGTGAAGTGCTGAAGACTTCAAAGGCAGACGTGATTATGATAGACCACCATTTGGGCAGTGATGTGGATTGCTCGCTAAAATTGTCTTTCCCAGAGGCCAGCTCCACTTGCGAACTGCTTTTCCGCGTGGTGTGGCAGATGGGCGGATTCGACGAGATGGCACAGAGGTTCGCCATACCATGCTATTGTGGCATGATGACAGACACGGGAGGCTTCACCTTCAACTCCTCACGCCCTGAGATTTTCTTCATCATCTGCCAGTTGCTCACAAAGGGCATAGACAAGGATAAGATTTACCGGAACGTATATAACAATTATTCATCATGGGCAATACGTCTGCGCGGCTTTTTGATGTCACAGAAACTCAATGTCCTTGATGACCTCCACGCGAGCTACTATACTATGACACGCAAGGACATGAAAGATTTTCACTACGTGCGTGGAGACAGTGAGGGGCTTGTAAATGTTCCATTGCAAATAAAAGGCATGAAGTGCAGCATATCCCTTCGCGAGGATGACCGCATAGACAATCGCATATGGGTCAGTCTGCGTTCTGTTGACGACTTTTCCGTGGAAGAGATGGCAAAGCGTTTTTTCAACGGTGGCGGACATCTAAACGCAAGTGGCGGCAAGCTCGATTGCACCATGGACGAGGCCGTGAAAATAACAAAAGAGGCAATAAACTATTACTCAGAGCAATTGTGTAAGTAATTGTTTATTGCCACATCGGGCAAAATCATTTTGCCCTCATCGTAATCAATGGCACGAGCATCTCCTCCATGGAGATGCCGCCATGCTGGAACGTGTCTTTATAGTAAGACACGTAGTAGTTGTAGTTGTTGGGATAAGCGAAGAAGCTGTTGCCACAAGCAAAGGCATAAGACGTGCTGATGTTGGGCGACGGCAAGAAAGCCTTGTGAGGTTCCTTTATGGCAAACACGTCCTTGGAATTGTAAGCAAGGTTCTTGCCAAGCTTGTATCTAAGGTTGGTGTTAGTATTCCTGTCTCCGATTATCTTCAACGGCTTCGAGCATCTTATGGAGCCATGATCAGTTGTCAACACTATGGTGTAGTCGGTGTCGGCCAGCATCTTGAACAGGTCCGCGATGACCGAGTGCCGAAGCCATGAAAGCGTGATAGACCGGTAAGCGCTCTCGTTGTTTGCCAACTCACGCACCATTTTCGACTCGGTGCGGGCATGGGAGAGCATGTCTATGAAATTGATGACTACCACGTTGATGTCGTTTTCCTTCAGCGCGTTGAATTGTTGCAACAATTTAGACGCGGCATCAGAGTCGTTAATCTTATTATAACTGAACTTGTCGTGTCTGCGGAATCGCTCTATCTGCGTGCGTATCAGCGGCTCTTCGTTGAGGTTCTTTCCCTCTTCCTCATCCTCGTCTACCCAAAGCTCCGGGAACATCTGGGCTATCTTGTTTGGCATCAGGCCAGAGAATATGGCATTGCGCGCATACTGTGTAGCCGTGGGCAATATGCTCATGTACATGTCCTCATGTATGTCAAAGTATCCACCAATCTCCTTTGACAACATGATCCATTGGTCCCACCTGAAATTGTCTATTACTATCATGAAGACTTTTTCACCCTTGTCTATCAACGGGAATACCTTTCCCTTGAATACATCCTGACTCATGAACGGGCAAGACACATCTGTGTGTTTTCCTCTAAGCCTGGCGGAAATGGCATCCATCCATTCCATGTAATGAGACTTGACGTATTTGGCAAAGCCCAAGTCGGCCTCTTCTTTTTGCATGGCAAGCATCTCTGCCATTCCATTGTCTCCTGCGCTTAGATCCACCTCCCACCTCGTAAGTGTGCGGTAGACGTTCATCCAGCCATTCAAATCATCACAACTGTCTATCATCATGGCTATCTTCTGATAGTCGCTTCGATAGGTCATCTGCGTTACCTCACTCTCTATTTCCTTCCTGTGGATGTTCTTCTTCAGTGCCAACAAGATTTGGTGAGGATTGACAGGCTTTATGAGATAATCGGCTATCTTAGAACCTATTGCCTGATCCATAAGGTCTTCTTCCTCGCTTTTCGTGACCATTATCACGGGCGTCTGCGGTTGAATCTCCTTTATTTTCTGCAACGTCTCAAGACCGGTAAGACCAGGCATCATCTCGTCGAGCATGATAAGGTCGAAAGATTGTTTGCCACATTCTTCCAAGGCGTCCATGCCATTAGACACTGGTGTCACGTCATAGCCTTTGTTCTTCAAGAAAATCAAATGGCCCTTCAGAAGGTCTATCTCGTCATCAGCCCAAAGTATCTTTCCGTTGTTCATGATATTATCTCCTTAATCTCTATACATTAATTATTACATATCATCAGAAACCTTCGAGTTCATAATCCTCACTCTCTATGTCGAATGTCTCTTTCTTCTTTACTTGCCGTGGTTCCTTCTTGTCCTGTTTTACTTGTGGCTTCTCGGATGTAGCCACTTTCTTTTCGGTCGGGGCAGGCGTCTCTGCGGGCAGAATGGTTTCAGTCTGCTGATTTACAGGTTGCGCGTTTGAATTTTGTCGCTCAATATCCTGCGCAACGGTGACACCTTGAGGTTGACCGTCTGTCTTCTCTTCTGTTTTCTCCTCGCCAGCCACTGGTTCGGTGACAACATCTTCAGGTTCCGTGAGAAGTTGAAGCGTTGATGGCTTTATCGGCGCGAAATGGACGTCATAAAACTTCTTGTAGTCGTCAAAGCTATATGCCACGCCAAGCAAAGGCAGGTTCTCCACGCTGATAATGAAAGGCCGAGCCTTGCCCATAAGCTTCCTCACTTGTGGTTGCGACAACAAACCCCGAGAATACTGCATAGCCTCATCATAATTGCGGAAGCCTGACACGCGCATACGGTGAAGGATGTCATCATTGTCGATGGCGATGTCGAAATCACGGACGAGAAAACTCGTGAAGTTGTATTTAGCCACTTGGTATAACAGCTTGTTCTCGTTGACAGAGTCTGGTTGGTAGACCAACATGAATACGAACTGCGTATTTCGCTCGGCGCTCAACGGCTTTGCCTTCAATTGCTCACTTTCGCTCAAAGTCTCACTGCGCATGGCCCACACATTGCCAATGTCGAACTTGGCCCCACGCAACCGTCTGCCACTCTTCACGCCATTGATAATCATGCCGGCAATCTTTGCCACATCGCTCTCCGGGAACTTCTCCACAAGGCTGTCAAGACCTTTCAGGCATGCCTCGTCATCGCCTTCGTTCAGCTTATTCAGAGAGCCTATGAACATAAACTTGTCCCTGTTGGCACCTTGAGGGAAACGCGTCTCGGAAATACTCACGTTGGCATCAACCACATTATGATTGTCCGCCTTGAAAGCATCGTAGGTCGCCGCATAGAGAGAGTCCTCGATATGCACGCCATAGCGAGTGTTGACAACATAGTTGGGGTCGGAAAGCAAGGTCGTCCACTCGCTCTTGGGAAATTCCGCTTTAAGACTGTCGACAAAAGACTCAGCCTTGGCTTTTTGCCCTTTCCTTGAATATAGCAGGAAGAGATGGTAGAAAGTGTCATCCTTGTGCGCATAGTCTGGGTATTGACTAATGAGTCGGCTCAACGCCTTCTCACTCAGCGTGAGTTTGTCGAGCTTGTCCTTGAATATTACTCCACTGTTGTAAAGTCCATCAGCGATAATATCATCGCTCGCCTTCACTTGCTCTTTGGTGAAAGGAATCTGCGCAAGGTAATATTCACGTTTGTGAGGGTCGTTCAAGGCTTCGTCGTTAACCTTCTCGACGGAGTCCAATGCCTCTTGCGCGTTAAGAATGGAGTCGCGTTGCTCGTCGGAAATATCGGCAAGGTCGTATCCTTGCTGCTTCACCACGGTCTTGTTTATTCGTTGCCAGTTGTCCACGTTCTCTCGTTTGCCCCAAAGCATTTGGAATTGTTGTTTTCCTTTTGCCACGACCATGGGGTTATAGAAATACCATTCACTTGACTGTTGGCCAATGTTCAGATTATTGGTATTGCCTTGGTTACCTTTCTTTTGCGCTTCGTCGCCAAAGGCGTCATCGTTGTTTTGTTGCCTGTTTGCCACTTCATTCTCAATCTGTTTTCTCTTTTCCTCGGCCTCCTTTTTCTTCAATGCCACTATTACCCTGTCTATAGCCATGTTGCGCTGCTCCTCGTCCATGCGCGCGAGGTTTTGCAATGAGTCTTGCAGATGAACGGCATCCGTGTAAGGTACAAGTTCATCAAGCACTTTCGAGCGGTTTGTCAGACGCTCGTATGCCTTGTTGTCCTTGTCGGTCATGCCCAATGCCAAGTTGTAACAGCGGCGGGCGTCAGCATATTGCTCACGCGTCCAGTATAAGTCACCAAGT
The DNA here is from genome assembly GCA_022769825.1 of Prevotella sp. Classification (GTDB taxonomy): domain Bacteria; phylum Bacteroidota; class Bacteroidia; order Bacteroidales; family Bacteroidaceae; genus Prevotella. Next base: position 23,667 of record JALEJI010000071.1, read on the forward strand.
TTTATAAGCAACGCCCCACGTTCAACGCCGGACCGTGTCGCCTTTTCGTTGCCGTTCTCGTATGCCGAGATTGCCTTGAGCGTGTCTTTCTTTAGAAGATATATATTTCCAATGGCGAAGTACACTTGGTCAAGGTATTCCTTGTTCTTATCCGATTTGGCCATACGCTTCAATTTGGCAATCATTCCATCCGATTTCTTGCTTGCCATCACCTCAGTCCTGGCTATTCGAGCATTGAACTCCAACTGGTAAGGTGGATTCATGGCAATAACCTTGCTATAAGCCTTGTATGCTTCAACATTTTTTCCTGCGGCTTGGCAAATCTGCCCCATGATAAACCATTCACGGGCCTTTTGTTTCCGCCTCTTCTCACGTCTTATAACGTTTCTAAGATATGGAATGGCAGATTTGTAATCATGGGTGAGAAGATAGTAGTCGGCAAGGGCAAGGTCCCAATCCTTGCGGGCTTGCCATGGAATGGAATCGCGCCTGTTGTTCCTGATCACATCCTCCGCGTCGTATGCGAGGTCATTCTCTATGTAGCACTTCGCCAACCATGCTTGTGCCCTTGAGTAGATGGCAGGTTGCGTGCGATAGAGCATGCTCATATAGGCGAAAGTGGATATGGCATTGTCAAGATTTCCTTCATGAAACTGCGAACGGCCCAAGAGCATCCAGGCTTTCCACATGAACGGGTTGTATTCCTTCCTTGATAGCCACTCCCTGTCACGGTCGGTCTTGCGCCTGTTCGATTTCCATTGTGGGCGTTGCTTTATGCTATGCCTGTCTATCACTTTCTCAGCTTTCAAGATGGCGCGGTCGAAGTTTGCCTTGCCAAGCTCCTTGCTGTTCTTGTTTCTTACGGTATAGAGTGGAATGAAATCGGTGTAATTATCTTGATTCCCGTTTTCCTTCTCCAACGAACCGTCCACATAAGCCACAGCACCATTATAATATGTGTTGTAGCGTGAGTTGAACGCCTGCCACCAACGCGTGGCGGCAGTGTTTCTCGCCGTGGAACAGCTCTCTATCACAAGAATGATGAAGACAGCCGTCAAGCCAATGACTGATATATGACGAATCTTGTTCAATGCTGGTAATATGTGTATTACATTGTTAAGTGGCGAGCGTCACGTACTCATCCTTGATGCCATCTGGCATATTGATACCCCTTAGAATCAAGCTGCGATTCCACGCCTTTACCTCATCATGGCGAAGGGTCTCCAACACTTCGGCAAACAATGTTGTCTCGTCCTCCGTGTAACTGTCAGATGGTCTGCCCTTGAAGGCGTCAAGTTCCTCGTCATCAAAGTATTCCACAGGCTCTGTTGCCGCCTTCAACATGCATTCTTGCTCGCACATCACGTTTTCAGGAGAGCAATGGGTACAGTCGCCATGCCCTATTACCACTCTTTGGTCTTCACCACGTTTGCGGGATACATAGCCAAGCACGGCGCAGAACAGCCCCAAGGCAACGAGCGAAAGCAGAAGATACCACATAATCCTATTTAGACTTGATAGTGAATCCTGCCAAACGTAGGTCATCCCAATAAGACGGATACGACTTTGACACAACCTCCGTATTGTTAATCCTCAGTCCTGGGAACTTGATTGCCAAGGGCGCGAAAGCCATTGCCATGCGATGATCCTCATAGGTGTTGATGGCTTCCATCGTTGCCTCGCACTTCGTTCCGTCCCATGTCATCTCCGAATCGTTTGCGACATTGATGACAAATCCAAGCTTGCCAAGTTCTTTTCGCATGGCCTCTAAGCGGTCTGTTTCCTTAATGCGAAGACTTGCCAAGCCCGTGAAATGGAATGGAATGTCAAGCGCACAGCAAGTCGCGATGATGGTTTGAGCCAAATCGGGACAATTGATAAAGTCGTAGGTCAATGTTGCCACGTGATCAAGATGGCGCGAGAGGGTCACTGACGTTGGTTTACCAGAGTGCACTTCTTTAAACGAAGTCTTGATTCCGAGCAACGAGAATATGTATTTAACAACTGAGTCGCCTTGCCGCGAACTGTCCTCAAGACCGTTCAAGACGACGTTGACAGAACCTGATGGATAAAGCGATGCCATCTCATACCAATAAGAGCTTGCGCTCCAGTCGTTTTCTATAAGATACCGCGAATCTTCGTAAGGCTTTGGCTTGACCTCAATGGTGTCTGTGCTTGCCCATTCCACGCTTGCGCCAAAGCCATGCATGACATGGATTGTAAGGTCGATATATGGACGCGAGACAATCTCGCCCGTCAAATGCAATGTCAACCCTTGCTTGGTAACAGGGCCAATAAGCAACAATGCCGAGATGAATTGTGAGCTTACATTTCCCGGTATCTCCAGTTTCCCGCCTAATAATGAATGACCGGAGATGTGGAGTGGGGGAAAGCCTTCCTTGCCCTCGTAGCTTATCGAAGCTCCGAGCATGCGGAGAGCGTCCACGAGAACTCCAATGGGCCTATGGCACATACGTTCCGACCCCGTTATCGTATGGTCGCCTGGTGTCACGGAGAGGTAAGCGGTCAGAAAACGCATGGCCGTGCCTGCGGCTCCAATATTGATAGTCTCTGGCATGTCCTTGAGAGCATTGACAACGGCGTGGGTGTCGTCGCAGTCAGACAAGTTGTTTGGCAACTGCCCGCCACACAAGGCATGGACAATAAGAGCACGGTTGCTTATGCTCTTTGATGCGGGAAGGTTTATTGTAGCTTCAAGATTCTTTGGGGCGATAATCTCGTATGTTGACATATCGTTTTAATTATTATTTTATTGTAGTTATCTTTATGTCCATAAGACCATTAAACGTCGCGGCTCTCGTAGTGCGGTATTTCTTCGGGCCAGGAATCAGCGGAGAATAGTAGAGCACATGCCTGATGCGCTGCTTTTGTTGCGGTGTTATCTTGAAACCTAATCCAACGCTGTAATCCATGATGTTGTCAGAGTCATATTCCAACCCCTCACAAGAATGACGCTTTAGCAATGGGTCAAGATACTTTTCATCCTTTCCCTCATACTCTAAATATTGAGTATACTCATATCGGTTGTACGAGTGGGTGTCTTCACAATAGTCGGTATCGGCACAAGAGTCCACTGGAGCCACACTGCCGTCGTCGTTAGCGTCACGCCTTTCCGTAAACACATGGTAAAGCCCGAGGTAATGGCCAAGCTCATGGGCTAACGTCATCACCACATCTGCAGAAGTGTAAGTCGTCAACTTATGATTGGGGTTTGTGTATCGGTCGCTTTGGTAATAGCCACCATTTGGCGACGTATTGGCATACAGGCTGTTAATGGCCGAGCAATAGGCAAAGCTCAGATTGTCTTTCTTAACATTTGGTGTCGTCACGGTCCCCAAGCCTTCAAGCTCGTTGTCACCCTTGACGGAAAAAGGCATATGAGATATGCCGAGCGTTATTTCATTGCTGCTGGTGTTCTTGAAGTTGAACATCATCACGTTTATATACTTGTTTGGCTCCCAAATATATTTCACGTTAGCCCCGGTCTGGTCTTCCATGAATTTCCCCTCGTCTATGGGATATTCACCGGTGTATTTCACGTATTCCACACCTGGATGAGAGAGCTTCTTGCCATTTTCATCAGTCGTGGCAAGCACAAACTTTATGTTTGCGTTCTCGCTGTTTCCGTAGACTCCACCTTGGTAAATCTCATTTACATACTGCAAGAGATTGCCAAGACGCTGATAAGGAATATATTGTGTTGGATTGTCACCATTGGCGTAGAGCACATGGAAAATCACAGGCAATTCATAAGTATAGCCATCGTTTATCGCCAATGTGTCCAGATTCTCATTGCCTCTGCCTGTTGTGGTCTCATCATCAGCAATGGAAGAACTGCTGCAAGCTTGAAGCAAAACAGCGACAAACGTCAGCATTATGCTACATTTCCACATAAATATCGATAGTTCTAATTATCTGTTTTATTTTCTTGCAAATTTACTAAATTTGCTCTACACTAACGACTTGTGATGTCTATAATATGTTTAATTATATCAAACGAATAAAAAAGTTGGACGATTGTTTGGTGAATTGAAATAATCGCCGTACCTTTGCACTCGCAAAACGGAACGGGATTTAGCGCAGTTGGTAGCGCACACGTCTGGGGGGCGCGAGGTCGCTGGTTCGAGTCCAGTAATCCCGACTTTAAGCAAGATAAGCGGTTGGTTTTCAACCGCTTATTTGCGTTTATGGCACAATCGGTCGGACAAAAGTCGGACACGAACATCATGGGTTGGTTATCAAGATAGGCCGTTTCCGCAAAAAGGAAATGGTTAAAAAAAATAATTTTTCTAAAAATGACGCAATCGCGGAAATAAAGAAATGGACTCCTCCACGACTTCATCTCGGCAAGGAGAGCTATGTCGATTTCATGGCCTATGATCCTCTTTCAGGCAAGTTGAAGCGAAAGAAAATAATGGTAGGCCGGATAAAGGGTAGGAGAGCGCAGCGGGAATATGCCGACGGCATTATCCAACGTCTGATGGAGAAACTGCTTGGTGGATGGAATCCTTGGATAGATTCGAGCAAAACTGCCGAATATACCAAATTTGATGTAGTCTGCCAGGATTATAAGACCTATGTTGCAAGACTTGCCAAGGAGGGAAGTCTGAGGGAGGAGTCTTTTGTCTCATACTGCTCTTACATGAAGATTTTCGAAGAGTGGACC
>JALEJI010000057.1 GCA_022769825.1 Prevotella sp.
TCCTTTGTCTGAGGCAGCTTTGAAAGAGTACTCTTTGGTTAAATTGGAAGATGGTACAGTAGAACGTTTTGATAAAAACAAAAAATACCCTTTGTCTGCAAGGCGTTTCAAGTTGGATGATTGTACTTGGAAAGGGGATGGAACTTCTGGAAAATTTGAGTGGAGAGGTGCAACCCCTTCTCCTAAAAGAGTTTGGCCATATCCTTCTGCTGAAGAAATGGACAAAGCTGTGGAGCGAGGAGAGTTCTATTTGAGAAATCCAGAACGAGGGGCTGCAAGATGTAGAGTGAGTTTCTTGGATGAGCGTGATGGGCAAATAATTCAAGATATTTGGATTGATTGTGGTCGAATGAAAGGGGGCTCTGATTACGCCACTCAAAAGCCCGAAGCCCTTTTGGAGCGAATCATCAAGGCCTCTTCCAATGAAGGAATGCTTGTGGCTGATTTCTTCGGAGGAAGCGGCGTGACTGCTGCGGTTGCTCATAAGCTGAACCGTCGCTTTATTCATGGCGATGTAAACATCAATAGCTTGCAGACAGCTCGTGATCGTCTTGTCAATGCAGGTGCAGAGTTTGAAATCAAGGAAGTGAAGGATGGCGTGCGCCTCTTCCGCAACCCTGTTCAGACGATGGACAAATTAAAGTCTTGCTTGATACCTGGCCTGAATGCTACTGCAAGCTTGGACAGCCAGTATTGGGCTGGCAGCATCACGAGCAGCAAGTATGGCATGATGCCTGTTTATCTGCCTAATCTCCTTGATGGAAGCAAGCGAGTGCTCGACAAGAGCGAGATGATGAACCTTATCCATAAGGCTCAGCCTGACTTGCCCGACGAGGTGAAGCGTGTCATCGTCTATTATGTAGATGTTGAGGATATAGACGAGCTCCGTCAGTTCATCCACGATGAAAACCAACAGACGCTTATCGAGTTTGAGTTGAGAGACCTTAAGCAAGTGCTCGACGAGGTGGTGATGGAAGACGAGGCTGAATGGAGCTTGGAGGAAGCCAAGGATCCATTGGGAATGTCGATGGGGTGGAAGCTCACGATGAAGTCGTTTCATAGCGACCGAGTGAAAAGAAAGGTCGATGAGTTTAATCTTAAAGGCGAGCAGCAGACGCTAAAGAAGAAAGCCGATGGCAAGAAAGCGAGGTTCGTGCCAATCAAGCTCAGCGACGAGGGATTGGAGACTATAGAATGGCTCTCCGTGGATTGCGCCCATGCCGAGAAATCCGCCCCTTGGCATAGCGACATGGAGATAAGAATAGAGAAAACGGGTACCGTTACCATCAACGGCAAGAAGACTAACGATTATTGGGACGGCACCATCTTGTCGGAAAACAAGCCCTTGCGCTTGAAGATACGCAATGTTTGCGGCGACGAGACCGTTTTCGAGATTTAGAGCTCTTTGTTGCGCGCAATGACGCAAACGACAACGGCCTTACGCTGCCATGTCATCGACATGCCAGCGTAAGGCCGTTGAAATGTTATATGTGCTTGTGGAAGGTTATCTCACCGTGGGTATGTCAAACTCGCACACCTTGCTAATCTTCTTGTTGCCCTGTACCACGCTGACGCAGAATTGGGCGTTGCCGTCTTTTAGGCGGTTGTCGGCCTTCACCAGGGCGGTGTACCTAATGCCCTTGCCCGGCTGTATCGACTCCACGTGCATGTTTGGCGAGATCATGATGTGGCGGTTGCCCGTGGCCTCCACCACCGTGGGCACCACGTCGTAGAGCGTGTGGTTGCCGCGGTTGTAGACCTCGAAGATGACCTTGCTCAGCTCGCCGCGCTCTATCTTGCCGTCTTGGTTGTCGTCCACGAAGCGCGCGTTCTTTATCTCTATGTCGGGCGTGTATTTCAGGTTCTCGGCCAGGTTGTCCACACTCGACTGCATGGGCATGTTCACGTCAGGCTGCTTCGCGCTGTAGTTGCCGCTGTAGTCTGAGCCCTTGAAGTCGTATATGCGGTCGTCGCCTCCGTTGTTGGCGTCGAAGCCGCTGCCGCTGTAGTCGGAGCCTTGGTTGTCATAGCCATAGTTGTTGCCATGGCCATAGTTGTTGCCATGGCCATACGTGTTGTCGTTGCCATACGAGCCTTGTCTCCTTGCCTGCCTCTCGGCCCTCCTGGCGCGCATATCGGCGATGTCGGCCTCGCGCTGCGCCTGCTGCTTTTGGTCGGTGGCCTGGCCAATGGCGGCTCCTGCTACGGCACCGCCCACCATGCCAACTATCGTACCCACGTCGCTGCCGTGAGGCCCTCCTGCTATTCCGCCGATGGCCGAGCCGAAGATGCTGCCAAGGGTGCTGCCCATGTAGGCGCCCGTGCCCGTGTAAGTGTCGCAACTGCCAAGAAGCAGCAGTGCCGACATGCCGATAATGAATGACTTGCCCATCATGTTCTTTGTGTTTTTTATTGTTCTGCTTGCAAAGTTACGGCAAAAGCGTGGGCCCCGGCGTCCTTTCCCCCTATTTTAACATAGGCGTTTCCCTATTTCGCGAGATATATTCCCTTGCCGCGAACAGTGGCACGTTCTCCATCCATCCTTGTTCTTGGAAGCCGAGCATGGAGAAACGTATGCCTTTCAGATGATAGGAGGCGAAGTCGTGGTTGATGAAGGTGTAAAGCGACTTGGCTTTCACGTACTCTACACTTATATGAGGGAAAGCCCCGACTGTAATCACATTTTTATGAGGGAATATTCCATCTGCTGATACATTTTTATGAGGGAATGTCGGGCGTAAAGATACACATTTATGAGGGAACGGCCAAGGAATTTTACATTTTTATGAGGGAATGCGTGAAGTGCCATTCCAAGATTCATCCAAAAAAATCCGTGGCGGCACGTGCCGTCACGGACTCTTATTATTGTCTTGTTTTCCTGGTCGGAACCTTGACAATACACAAATGGCATGGTAAAACATCCACATTTGGCATAATGAAAAATCCACAAGTTGTATAATGAAATTGCCACATCTTGCATAAAAGAAATGGAATTCCGTTCATTTTCAATGTATTTTCACTAACTTTGCATGCATAATCAAAACGGCAAGTATCATGAAACAATACAGACCTCGCATAGCCGACAAGATGTTAAGTCGTAGGCTTATGGGAGTGGGCGCGGTTCTTATCCAGGGACCAAAATGGTGTGGCAAGACAACGACAGCCGAACAACAGGCTAAAAGTGTCGTGTATATGGACGATCCTGAGTATATGGAGCAAAATGTTGAGTTGGCAAATCTTTCACCTAAGAAACTTCTTGCAGGTGCGACACCACGCTTGATAGACGAATGGCAACTTGCTCCACAACTGTGGGATGCGGCACGCTTTGAGGTTGACCACAGAGACGGAGAAGGCCAGTTCATATTCACTGGCTCTGCCGTTCCTGCCGATACGGACAAAATACACCATTCTGGCACTGGCAGGTTTGCATGGCTGACCATGAGGACCATGAGCCTTTATGAGTCGGGTGAGTCTACTGGTGAAGTCAGTTTGAACGAATTGTTCAGTAACCCCAATGCGGATGTTTTCGGAAAAAGCAATCTGAACATAGACTCCATTGCGTGGCTTATCTGTCGTGGAGGTTGGCCAAGAGCCACTACCATAAGCAAGGACGTGGCACTGGATATGGCATACAGGTATTACGAGGCTGTCGTCAACAACGACATATCACGCGTTGACAATGTAAAGCGTGACGCGGAGCGGACAAAAAGGATTCTGCGTTCTATCGCGAGAAACCAATGCGCGCAAATATCAGTCAACACCATTTGCGCTGACATTGAGAACAACGATACGATTTCGGCCAACCGCATGACCATAGCTTCGTACATAGAAGCCTTGAAAAAGATATTCGTTCTTGAGGATTCCATTGCATGGAATCCTAACCTGCGAAGCAAGACAGCAATAAGAAGCTCGGAGACAAGGTATTTCTCTGACCCTTCCATCGGAGTGGCCGCATTGGGTGTCGGTCCTAACGACCTCATAAACGATCTTAGCACAATGGGACTGTTCTTTGAGTCGATGTGCGTTAGGGATTTAAGGGTCTATGCCGATGCGTTGGAGGGGTCTGTCTATCATTATCGTGACAGTAATGGCCTGGAGTGTGATGCCGTATTGCACCTGAGAAACGGCAGATATGGACTGATTGAAATAAAATTGGGTGGTGAGAAAAACATAGAAGAAGGGGCAAAGAACTTGAAGCTCCTCGCCTCTAAAATCGACACCACGAAGATGAAGGTGCCATCATTCCTCATGATACTTACCGGCACCACAAGATACGCCATACGGCGTGAGGACGGTGTGTATGTGGTGCCTGTCGGGTGCCTGAAAGACTGAAGCCGGAAAGTTTTCGGCATCGGAAAAGCCGTGCTATCTTTGCATTGTCAATAAGACAAAACGATTAAACGGCATACTTTTCTTTCACACGGATCTTAAAGATTATAATGATGTCGGCTTCACCGATTACGCATACCATCTTTCAACGCTTTGCTGTGGGCCGGTCTCGTGCCGGCCCACAAACAACGTTCGACAGATAAGTTTCAATGGCCTGGCATTTTTGTTATTTCACGCCTATCTTGGCGAAGCGGATCTTCTCGCCCGGCGTCACCATGCGGTCGGCCTTCAGCTTGAGGTATCGCGTCTTCGTGGCCTTGAAGCTGACGGTTTGCGTTATCGGGTTGTTCTGTATGTTGGAGAACTCTCCCGAAGCGAGCGTGGCCATGGCGTTGCCGTTGGCGTCGCAGGTGCTGACGGTGTAGCTGTGGATGAGTCCCGTGGGCTTGTCGCCCTGCATGGGCAGGTATTGCAGCGAGCTGACGTCGGTGGCCTTGCCCAGGTCTATCACGATGGCGTCGTCGGCCGTCTCGTTGACGGTGAGTGGCAGCGAGGTGATGTCTTCGGCGGCCTTGCTCCACGATAGTTGTGCGTCCTTGCCGCCATAGTAAACGCCCACGTTGTTGATGCACAGCGGGCCACGCGCGTCGAGGATGCGCACGCGTATGCCCTTCGTCTTCACCGTGGCGAAGCGCACTATGCGCTTATAGCCTATCGTGGTGGTCTGCTCGGGCTGCTCCACGGCTTTCCACGAGCCGTCGGCGGCGAGATATTCCACGCTGAACTTCCTTACGCGTTGCCCCAAGGGTATGTATTCCTGCAACATGATGCGGTTCATGGGCTGCGGCTTCTTCAGGCGGAACTCTATGTCGGCAGTCGTCACCCCGTCGGGCGTGGCCCAATATGTGTCCCACGAGTTGTCGGTCATGGCCTTTGCCGCGAACTGCTTGCCACGCGTGCTGGAGACCTTGGGCGCCATGCCTGCCACGATGTTGTGGCCCAGCTCGCGCTCTATTATCTTGTGGAAGGCCACGGCGTTGGCCGAGTCGACAGGGTGGATCAGCCCGTCGCGGTCCACGGGGAAGTTGAGCAGGAAGGTGGCGTTGTGGCCCACGCTGCGATAGTAGAGGTCGGCCAGTTGCTCAGGCGACTTCACCTTGTCGTCCTCCTCGGGGTGGTAGAACCATCCCGGGCGAATGGACACGTCGCACTCCGCCGCCGTCCACTGGTTGCCGTCGGCGTGACCATATTGCAGCTCCGGGTATTTGGGATAGCCTGGATACACCTCGCCCTTGCGCAGGAAAGCCCAGTTGGTCTCTCCGGCCACTCCCTTCTCGTTGCCCACCCATCGGCATCCGGGTCCGCCGTCGCCGAAGACCACGGCTTGCGGTTGCAGGCTGTCGAGCATCTCGAAGATGCGAGGGTAGTTGTAATAGTTTTTGCGGTCTATGGTGCGCCTGTCCTTTGCGCCGCCATAGTAGCCGTCGCCGCCGTTGGCACCGTCGAACCACACCTCGAACACCTTGCCGTAGTTGGTCATGAGGTCGCGCAGCTGGGCGTAGAAATAAGGCAGGTATTGCGGCGTGGCATACTCGGCGTGCGAGCGGTCCCACGGCGAGAGGTAGACGGCGAACCTCAGCCCGTATTTCTTGCACGCGTCGGCCATCTCGCGCACCACGTTGCCCTTGCCGTCGCGCCATGGCGAGCGGCTCACGTTGTAGTCGTTGCCGGCGAAGGGCCACAGGCAGAAGCCATCGTGGTGCTTGGCCGTGAGTATGACGCCCTTCATGCCGGCGGCCACGAGGGTGCGCGCCCACTGCTCACAGTCGAGACGCTTGGGGTTGAAGGTCTTGGGGTCGGAGTCACCATAGCCCCACTCGCGGTCGTTGAACGTGTTGAGGCCGAAATGTATGAAGGCGTAGGTCTCCATCTTCTGCCAGTCCACTTGCTTCTGCTGGGGTAGGGGGAGTATTGGCGCGGGGGCCTTCACGTTGTCGCTCGCCGTGGCCGAGAATGTGGACAGCGCGGCTAACGCTAACGTAGCCATCGACTTGCCGATTAGTTGTTTGTTCATGTCTTGCCGTATAAAATAATGTTTCAGTGCAAATTTATACCATTTATTTTTCTTAGCGGCTTGTTGGCTCATGTTTTTTTCGTAACTTAGCGACAAAATAAGGAAAACAACATGGAAGAGGAGATAAGGAGATACCCCATCGGCATACAGACGTTCCAGAACATCGTCGAGGGCAACTATGTCTACGTGGACAAGACAAGGTATATAGTCGACTTCTTGAAGCGAGGCTTGAAGTTCATCTTCCTGAGCCGCCCGAGGCGGTTCGGCAAGTCGCTCTTCGCCTCCACGCTCCATGCCTACTATGCCGGGCGCAAGGAGCTGTTCAAGGGTCTCGCCATAGCCGACTATGAGAAGGAATGGGTGAGGCACCCCGTGCTCCACTTCGACATGAGCGGCGCCAAGCATTTCGACAAGGACGCGCTCAAGAGTTATCTCAACCTGCAGCTGTCGCCCTATGAAGACCTGTATGGCGGCAACGATAAGGAGGTGTATCCCAACGAGCGTCTCGCGGGCATAGTGCGCCGAGCCTACGAGAAGACAGGACGGAAGGTTGTGGTCATCATCGACGAGTATGACGCTCCGCTGCTCGACGTGGTGCACGAGGAGGAGAACCTGCGCGAGCTGAGGCTCCAGATGCAAAACTTCTACAGTCCGCTGAAGATGCTCGACCCGTGGCTGGAGTTCGTGTTCATCACTGGCATCACGAAGTTTTCGCAGCTCAGCATCTTCAGCGAGCTGAACAACCTCAACAACATATCCATGTCCGACCAGTTCTCCGCC
>JALEJI010000038.1 GCA_022769825.1 Prevotella sp.
GTCCATTCCGTCTCCAGTTTCTCGATGGCAAGTCCCTTGAAGAGGTCTTTCTTGCCCTCGAAATAACTTTGAAGAGTAGACACCAACAGCGACTTGCCGAAACGGCGCGGGCGACTCAAGAAGAAGTGTTTGCCACCGCCATGCGTCATGCGGTAGACATATTCCGTCTTGTCGATATAAAGGAGCTTTCGGTTGATAATCTCCTCGAAGGTCTGTATGCCTATGGGATATAACTTCAATGCCATATTCTCATTTTTCGGCAAATATACGACATTTATCTGAAACTTGGCCCACAAAAACCAAAAACATGAACTTCTTTTCCAAGAAGCAATGCTGCTTGCGACTTTGGGTCGTAACTTTACACTATCCTTGCAAATTATGCTATTTTTTTTGATTTCGTATTACGTTAATCAAATCTTTTGTCTTACTTTTGCATCATGATTAATGACGGCATGATGGAAAATGAGAAAAAAGGGCGACGTGGCGGCAAAAGGGAAGGAGCGGGAAGGCCTCGCTCCGACAGCAAGCTCTACACGTTCAGGGCTCCTGGCAGGATGGCCATGTTTATTGATGCCCAAGACTGCAAGACGGAGTTTATAAAGGGCTGCATTGCCAAGGAGATGGGTGCCTTGGACGCCGGCATCGGCAAGATGGGAGAGGTGTACCCCGTGTCAGGAGTCACCGACCTGCGCTTGCCGTTCTTCGACGTGGGCATCGTGGCGGGCTTCCCCATTCCTCTCGACAACGACGAGCGAAGCCAAGACATCGAACTGCTGAAGATGCTGTGCCCCAACCCCGAGGCCAGTTACCTCATCAGGGTCGAGGGCAACAGCATGATAGACGCCGGCATATACAGCGGCGACATCATCATCGTGGACAAGAGCAACCGCGACCCAAGCCCATCGGAGGTGGCGGTGTGCGAGCTGAACGGCGACTACACGCTGAAACACTTCGTGAAACGGGGCGACGAGGGTTGGCTGGTTCCAGCCAACCCCGATTATCCGGAGCTGAAGGTGACCGAAGACGACGACTTCAGCGTTTGGGGAACCGTGACATATATCATACATAAGCCAAGGGGGTAGACAGATGTATGCCTTGGTAGATTGCAACAGCTTCTTCTGCTCGGTGGAGAAGGTCTTTCACCCCGGTCTGGCGGGCAAGCCCGTCGTCGTGCTCTCAAACAACGACGGCTGCATCGTGGCGCTGACTCCTGAGGCCAAGGCCGTGGGCCTGCGCCGCGGCGACCCCATCTTCAAGGTGAGGCACATCGTGGACCAATGCCACGTGGCGGTGTTCTCCACCAACATGTATCTCTACGCCGCCATGAGCAAGAGGGTGACGAGCATCTTGCGCAAGTCGGTATGCCACGTGGAGAACTACAGCATAGACGAGAGCTTCTGCGACCTGCAGGGCTACGACGACCATTTCGACCTGGAGGGCATGATGCGAGGCATAGCGCGAAAGATAAAGCTGTGGACCGACATTCCCGTGAGCGTGGGCGTGGCGCCGACAAAGACGCTGGCCAAGATGGGCAGCAAGTTTGCCAAGCAATACGCCGGCTATCATGGCGTGTGCATGATAGACAGCGACGACAAGCGGCGCAAGGCCTTGCGACTGTTCGACCTGGCCGACGTATGGGGGATAGGACGCGGCACTTTAGAGAGGCTAAACTATTACGGCATCAGCACGCCACTGGAGTTTGCCGACAAGAGCGCGTCGTGGGTAAAGGCGCGCTTCACGAAGCCGGGACAGCAGACGTGGCGGGAGCTCAACGGCGAGCCGTGCATAGACACGGCGGAGGTGGCGAGGAAGAAGACCATCTGCACGAGCCGCAGCTTCGGCAACATGGTGGGCGGCCTCGACTCGCTGAAGGCGGCGGTGGCGACCTTTGCCGGCAGCTGCGCCAACAAGTTGCGTGGGGAGGGCTCGGGCGCTACCTCGGTGACCGTGTTTCTCTGCAGCAACAGGTTCAGGGACGACCTTGAGCAATATGGCAACGCGGCCTCAGCGCGACTACTGACTCCCACGTCCGACACCATGGAGATAACCAACGCGGCGCTTAGCATCCTCGCGCGCATCTTCAGGAAAGGCATAATGTATAAGAAGGCGGGGGTCATAGTAGGCGACATTGTTTCGATAAGTCCATTGCAGGCCAACTTGTTCGACCCGATAGCCAACCGCCCGCAGCGCGCGAGGCTGATGAGGGCGATGGACGAGCTTAACCACCGCTACGGACTGAAGACCTTGCGACTGGCCGTGGAGGGCGAGGACAAGCAGCCGTGGAAAGTGAGGTGCGAGCATCGCAGCCCCAACTACCTGACAAACATCAACGAGATTCTCACCATAAGGGTGTGAACCGCCTAATCAGCTTCTTTTTCCTTTCGAACACGGATTAAACGGATAATCAACACCGACCTTGTATTAATCCATGATACGCACCATGACGTAAACGTTGAATTGTAAAATATTATTGCCGAAATTTAACACTTGAAAACAGGTGCAAATAGAGCGGAAAAAGGGTAGCCTTCTGCCTCATGACAACGCCGGCGGCGGGTTTTCGGCCATTTTTGTTTGCCGTTACGGTACAATCGCGTCGCCGTTACACCGTAATCGCATCGCGATTGTACCGTAATCGCGTCGCCGTTACACCGTAATCGCATCGCGATTGCACCGTAA
>JALEJI010000017.1 GCA_022769825.1 Prevotella sp.
TTGGATGCCCGTTTATCTTATGTATGTTCTCCAGTTGAATGAAGTTTACTCCATAATGTTCGCAAATGGCTTTGCTTGAGGTAGTTATCGCTTCTTTAAGTTCGCTGTTCATTACGAAGTGTATTTCTGTGTTGGGGTATCTGTTTTGGAGATGATAGAGCATGTATGCCATTGCAGGTCTGAATGAATAAAGGTCCTGGTCTGTCCAGTCTGAATATTTGTATTCTCCAATGGGAGATCCTGCCCAGCTGTCGTTGGTGGCTCCGAGTACAATTATCACGTCTGGGCATCCGAGGTTCCAGAGTCTTTTGCAGAATGAACGTTGTGAATAGTCTTCTTTGCGGTATCCTGTGCTTGAAATGGTGGACCCGGAGAATGAGTTGTTTCTGCAAAGTTTCATTCCGGTTTTCTTTAGCAGTATGCTCCACCATGTCTGTTCCACGCGTGTGACATCTGTCTTTTCATGTTTTCCTTTGAAATACCACACGAAGTTTGAGTCTGGTTGAAGATAATCTTCAAATGTGCTATAAGAGTCACCGAGAATAGAAAGCGACTTGCCTTGCTGTGCCGACATTGTTGTGGCAAACATGAGCAAAAACAGGGTAAAAGCGAATTGTTTCATAAATAATACTTTTTTATGTGGAGTGAGGAGAAAGGATTGTTTTTAGATGAAGAATGAAGAGTGAAGAATGGAGGATACTTCATTCTTCACTCTTCATTCTTTATTTAAGATGTTAGTTCGCCGCTGCGGCTATCCAGTCGTAGATACAGCTGCATACTCCGAAGAGGGCGATGCCGGCTGTACAGATGGCGAGTGCCACCTTGCTGTTAACGTCGCTCTTGAATGTTGGCAATGGGTTGTCTGACGGCTTGATGTACATGGCCTTGACAATAAGCAGATAGTAGTAGAGACTGACTACTGTATTGATAAGTGCGATGAACACCACGAAATAGGCGAGGAACGAACCTTCCTGTGCTGCTGCCATGAACACGAAGAACTTGGAGAACATACCAGCGAAAGGTGGAATGCCCGCAAGCGAGAACAATGCGAGTGTCATGAGGAACGAGAGCTTCGGGTTGGTCTTGTAGAAGCCGTCGTAGCAGCTCATCTTTGTTGTTCCGCCACCACGAGTCTCAACAACATTGATGACAGTGAACACCGACATGTTAGCCACCACATATACAAGCACATAGTATGTGAGCGCAGTCACGCTCATGGCACTGTTGCCCACCACGGCAAGCATGATGTATCCTGCCTGTGAGATTGAGCTGAAAGCCATGAATCGCTTTAGCTCGTTCTGGCGTATTGCGAACAGGTTGGCGATGGTAATGCTGAGCACGATCACTATGTAGAGGATGTATTCCCAGTATTCAACCATAGGTGCAAACACCTTTATGAGGATGGTCATAAGTGTGAATGCGGCTGCACCCTTCGACACTACGCTGAGGTATCCGGTTACCGGTGTTGGAGCTCCCTGGTAAGTGTCGGCAGTCCAGAAGTGGAACGGCACGAGAGAGATCTTGAAGCCGAGTCCGCTGAAGAAGAAGGCGAGTCCAAGAATAGTCATTGCGTTGACACCGATGCTGCCAGCCACGTCGCCGAAATAGAGCGAACCAGTCTCGGCATATATGAACGAGAGTCCATAGAGCATCACACCGCTTGAGAACGATGCTGTGAGAATGAACTTTGCTGCACCTTCAGCCGACTCTTTGCGGTACTTGTTGAAGGCCACGAGGCAAGCCATGGGAATGGAAGCCATTTCGAGTCCGAGGAAGAACATGAGGAAATGTCCGGCCGACATCATCATGTACATACCGAGAAGTGTCGAGATGACGAGCATGTAGAACTCTCCATCCTTGTCTGCCACATCTTTCTGACGCAGCCAAGGCTGAGCCATGATAACCACGACAAGAGTACCTGCCGTGAGAATAAATTTCATGACGTTAGCCGCTGCCGTAGACACATACATGCCTTCAAAAGCCTCTGCCGGAGAGGCGAGTATGCATGAGATACACTGGTAGGCCAGGAATCCGGTGGTGACAGTGAAGAGAGCCTGTGGCCTGCTTGATTCCTTTTTGTGGAAGATGAAATCGACGATGAACACAGCTACCAAGGCTATCATCAGCGTGACCTCAGGCATCATATTTAGAAATTGTCCGTAATTCATATTTTTGCTTATTACATGTTATTTCATAATTACATCAAGGATAGGACCAACTGCATCGCCAATGACGTTGCTTGCCCACATTGGAGCCAGACCGAGGGCTGCTACAGAGAATATGAGGCAGCAAACGGAGAAACGCTCGTCCCATGTGGCATCTGTAAGGGTGAGATAGTGTGGGTCTGCCACATCCTGGAAGAGAATTTTGCCAACTACGCGGAGGATGTAGACCGCTGTCACCACTATTGAGCAGCAGGCGATGATGGTGCAGGCTGTATGGAATGTACCGGCATTCTCAAATGAACCCACGAAGATGGTCATCTCGGCTATGAAGCCTGAGAAACCAGGAAGACCGAGGTTGGCAAGACCGGCTATGACATAGCCAACAGAAAGGAATGGCATAATCTTCATCAGACCTCCCAAACGACGTACGTCACGAGTGTGTGTGCGTCCGTAAATCATACCGATGAGGGCGAAGAAAAGGGCTGTCATAAGACCGTGTGAGAGCATCTGGAGGATTGCACCGGTACAGGCTGTCTTGGTCATCATGAGCAAGGCGAAGAGCACAAGGCCGCAGTGTGACACCGACGAATAGGCGTTGATGTACTTAAGGTCGGTCTGAACACAGGCAGAAAGGGCTCCGTAAACCACAGAGATGGTTGTAAGGATAAGGAATATCCATGACAGCTCCTGGGCGGCGGAAGGAAGGAGATACATTGCCACGCGGAAGCATCCGTAGCCTCCGAGCTTCATGAGCACTCCAGCGTGGAGCATCGACACTGCCGTAGGGGCGGATGCATGACCGTCAGGCGACCATGTGTGGAACGGGAAGAGGGCTCCAAGCACACCGAAACCGATGAAAATGAACGGGAAGAATATGTTCTGTATCTCCGGGTCGATATTGTTCATGGCGGCTATCTCATTGACGTTCATTGTTGTGGCTCCACTGAAATAGTAGATGCCGAGAATGCCGATGATCAAGAGAGCAGAACCTCCCATAAGCATCAGCGTGAGCTTCATGGCTGCATATTCCTTCTGGCCAGAACCCCATACTCCGATGAGAAGGTACATCGGGATGAGGGCTACCTCATAGAACATGAACATGGTGAACATGTCGGTGCAGATGAAGAATCCGTAGACACCAGTTGAGAGAAGCGTAAACCAAAGGAAGTATTCCTTGGTCATAGGCTTAAGCTGCCATGAGGCAAACGTTCCGGTGAAAACTATGATGCTCGAGAGAAGGAGCATTACGACAGATATTCCGTCTACACCTACTGAGTAGGCAATGTTCAACGGACGGAACCACGGAGTGCTGTATGTGAAGAGCATCACGTCGGTGTTGCCGGCATTACGTGCCTGTATGAAAGCTACCGTAAGCCATGCGGAGAGAAGCAGCAATGCTGTAGAGCCTGCCACCATCACTCCACGCACCTGATTGAGATTGCGCGAGAGCCAAAGTCCGAGCAACATCAGAACAGGGATCAATACGAATAAACTTAATATACTCATATCTTTAATTTCTTAATTCATTAGAGTTAATTAAATGGCAAGCAGGATAAGAGCCAAGGCTACTGAGCCCGTGAGAATCCATACTGCATACTGTCGCACATCGCCGCTTTGCCATGGGCGGATTGTCTCACCTGCCTCATTGGCGCTCCAAGCCATAAAGTCGAATGTGCCGTCAATCACGTGACGGTCAAACCATGCTATTGGAGTTGATATGCAGCGGAAGATAATCTTGTGTGTGACAAACTGATAAACCTCGTCCATATAGAAGCGCTTGTAGGCTGCACGATGGAGCTTTGGGAACGTGCGATAGAGACGGTCGGCTATTGGCTGCTGCTCACCTTTATATATATATGTGGCAAGACAGATACTCAATATGGCTATCACGGTAGATGTGGCGGCCACCTGAAGGTCGAAGTGGATGGTATAGTCCTGACCGTTGGCAGTCACAAAACTACCGAAGCTGCCGCCCAGACCGGCAAAACCGGCGATGGTGGTATACACACCCACACCAACGGTGATGACGCAGAGCACAATGAGTGGAATGGTCATAGTCA
This sequence comes from Prevotella sp., assembly GCA_022769825.1. GTDB lineage: Bacteria > Bacteroidota > Bacteroidia > Bacteroidales > Bacteroidaceae > Prevotella. The sequence goes on from JALEJI010000017.1 coordinate 4,226, forward strand.
GAGGTGCCTCATGCGGAGTGTGGTGAGCGTGGAGTTCCTTGTTTTCTGTGCCCCAGAAGATGCCGTAGTAGAGACGGAACATGTAGAACGCCGTCATGGCAGCTACACCAGTCATAATCCAGCCTACAAGCGGACTATACTGGAAGCAAGCGGTGATAATCTCGTCCTTCGAGCTGAAGCCCGAGAAGAACGGAATACCAGCTATGGCAAGGCATGAGATGAGGAACGTGATGTGTGTCACCGGCATGTATTTTCTCAGTCCACCCATAGCAGACATCTCATTGCTGTGTACGGCGTGGATGATACAACCTGCACCGAGGAACAGGCAAGCCTTGAACATGGCGTGGGTGAAGAGGTGGAACATGGATGCCATATATCCCAATGAGCCGTGGGCGTCAATTATCTCACCATGGTGACCTGGCATACATACACCGAGCGCCACCATCATAAACGCAATCTGAGAAATGGTAGAGAAAGCAAGCACACGCTTGATGTCGCTCTGGGCGCAAGCTACTGCGGCGGCATAGAAAGCGGTGAACACACCCACCCATACCACGATGCTCATCTGGCCGGGAGCATACTCAATCCACAGTGGGAAGAGACGCGCAATCTGGAACACACCGGCAACAACCATCGTTGCGGCATGGATGAGCGCGCTGACTGGAGTCGGGCCTTCCATGGCGTCGGGCAGCCAGATGTGGAGTGGGAACATTGCTGACTTACCGGCACCTCCGATGAACATCAGAACAAGAGCTGTAGGAAGTATGAAACCTCCGGCTGCCACCGCCTTTGCCGTATCTACTGGCAGGAACGGTGTGGCTCCAGCTGCCATCTGCAGGTTTTCTACAAACGAGAACGAGAACGACTGTGTGTAGTAACCGAAGATGAGAATACCGATAAGGAAGAAGAGGTCGGCGAAACGTGTCACGATAAACGCCTTCTTTGAAGCGTGCACCGCGGCGTGCTTGGGATAATAGAAGCCGATGAGCAGATAAGAGCACACACCCACAAGCTCCCAGAACAGGTACATCTGGAAGATGTTGGTGGCCACGACCAGTCCGAGCATCGACATCGTGAACAGTGAAAGGTAAGCGTAGAAACGCTGGAAACCTTTCTCGTAGCCTTCCTTCTTATAGTTCTCGTCGCGTTCTGCCATATAACCGAAGCTATAGATATGGACCATGAACGACACGGTGGTGATCACGATAAGCATCATCACCGATATTGGCGTGAGGCGGAAGCCGATGTTGAATGTCAAGAACTCGGTGAACTTCAACCAAGTGAGGTTGAACACCGTCACCGTGGGATAGAGCCCAGTGGCAGCGTCCCTGCCAATGGCAAAGAAATATTCGTAGGCCGTGTATAGGCTCATGCACCACAGCACGCCAAGCACTGTCGTTCCTATGAGACCGGCTACGGGCTTCTTCATCTTCATGCCGAGCAATCCCAAGACCAGGAAGCTCAGGAATGGGAGAAGAAGTATCAAAAATGAATAACCGTATTCCATTACTTTTATTAGAATTTCATGTTTTCAATACTGTTCACCTGGTCACTGTGATAGTTGCGGTAAACGTTGATGATTATTGCCAATGCCACGGCTGTCTCGGCAGCGCTCACGCCCATGGAGAAGAGTGTGAAGAACGCTCCCTCGAGTTGTCCGGGGAACAACAGGCGATTGAAGACCGCGAAGTTCAGGTCTACCGCGTTAAGCACGAGCTCAATGGAAATGAGCATGGCAACAAGGTTGCGATGTGTGACGAAGCCAAAGACACCGATGAAGAAAAGCAGCGTGCTGACTCCGAGGAATGCATAAACTGATATCATTTGTCGTCCTCCTTTCTTGCTATCATTACGCCTCCGACGATGCACGCCAAAAGGAACAGCGAGATGAACTCAAACGGAAGCACATAACCATACTTGCCAGAGCCCACCATGGCCTGGCCCACTTGCTTCATAGGCACCTCAAGGTCAGCCACGTCGAGAGCGGCGTTGACAAAGTGGTTCTTCGCGATAATCAAGCTCAGCACCACGAGGCCGACAAGCGAGATTATCAAGCCCTGTGCCACACGAGTGCCCTTGAAGCGGGCCACGAGGTTCTGCAACGAATGCTTAGACACAAGCTGGATGGCGAAAACGTACATCACCGTGATGCCACCGGCGTAGATGCTGATTTGCGCGGCACCAAGGAACGTATAGTCGAGAATGAAATAGAATCCGGCGATGCCGAAGAGCACGAACAACAGCCACGTGGCCGCCCTCATGATGCTCTTTGTGCATACTGACATCACGGCTGAGCCAAGCACGACTACAGCCAAAATACAAAACATTACTAATTTAGCCATTATCCTTACTTGGTTTTTGTGTTAAACTTACCTATTGTCAACGGTGCGCCGCCATCGATGAGGTTTGGCAGCGAGCCGCCCTGATACACTTCCTTGTCGAGATGCAGCACGAGCTTTGAACGGTCGAAGACGGAGTTCTCGAAGTCGTTGACAAACTCGATGGCATCGAAGTTGCAGGCGTTGACACACAGTTGGCAGAACATGCAGTCGCCGAGGTCGTACTGATAGTCGTCGAGCTGCTTTTTCTTCTTGCCGGTCTCCGGGTCTTCGGCCATGTGCGAAGTGATCTTGATGGTGTCGTTGGGGCACGACTTCTCACACATCGTGCACGCCGTGCACTTGTAATCACCGACCTTCAACCCGCGCTTCACGGCCTGTGGGTCGTTGGGGTCTTCCACGCGCTTGAACACGAGCCTTCCGCGATGGCGTGCGGAGACGTGCAGCGTGGTCTTGCGGTTCTCTGGATACTGCTCGGTAGACTTAGGAGTGAAGTATTCCTTCATGGTGACCTTCAGTCCTGTGGTCAGTGTCTTCGCGGCATCCTTTATACCTTTGAAATATTGTGACATAATCTATATGTTATCTTTATGTTTTATCTCTAATGGCCTTGGGTGGCATTAAAATGTCAGGCCAAGTGCTACGCAAGCCGTCATCACCACGAGGGTGATAAGCATGCAAGGCATGATATACTTCCACTCCAGCTTGAGGATGTGGTCGATTCGAAGACGCGGGAATGTCCAGCGCACCCACATGAGAATCCAAATGACCAGCAACGTCTTGGCGGCGAACCATACGAAGCCTGGGATGTAGTTCATCAAGGTGTCGAAGCCTTCTATTCCTATGTTCAGCGGTGCCCACCCACCAAGGAAGATGGTGGAAGCGAGACCGGAGATTACCACAAGGTTCAGATACTCAGCGAGATAGAAGTAGCCGAAGCCCATGCCGCTATACTCTGTGTGATAACCGGCCGTAAGCTCACTCTCGGCCTCGGCCAAGTCGAACGGGCCACGGTTGGCCTCGGCGTTTCCGGCGATGAGGAACACCAGGAAGGCCACGATGGCGGGGATATGGCCTTGGATGATGAGCCAGTTCCATGGGCCTGTCTGCGCGGCGATGATGTCGCTCAGCTGCATTGAGCCGCAAAGCACCACGGCCGTTATCATGCACAGGCCCAACGAGATTTCATAGGAAATCATCTGCACGGCGCCACGCATTGCCGACACCACGGAATACTTGTTGTTGGAACCCCAACCAGAGAGGATCACGCCAAGCACGCCGATAGACGAGATGGCGGTGACCATGAACACGCCCACGTTGAAGTCGAGCACCACGGCTCCCTTGTTCCAAGGCAGGAAAGAGAACGTGCCGACAGAGGCGATGATGGTAAGGAACGGCGCGAGGGCATAAAGGAACTTGTCGGAACGGTCTACGCCGAAAATCTCCTTGATGAGCATCTTCAGCACGTCGGCCAAGACCTGGAAGATACCCCATTTACCTACACGCATGGGCCCAAGGCGGCACTGGAAGAAAGCGCACACCTTACGCTCAAAGTAGATCATGAACATGGCGATGAGGGCGTAAAGCGTCAGCACGATAAGCCCCACAAGCACACATTCTATCAAGATGGCCCAAAAGTCGCTCAATCCGCAGGTTTGGCGGAGCAAGGCATCGAACCACTGTGTTACTGTTGAAAAATCGAACATTGTAATTCTTACTTGTTTATCTTACTTTTTGGATGTCTTTGCATTAGATAATAAGGTATATATTATCTATCCAAATCCGGTATTACGAAGTCGATGCTCGCACCCGTTGCTATGAGGTCGGCAATCTTCTGTCCGCGAAGCATCTTGTCGAACGCGCCTGCCAACGTCAAGCCCATCGGACGCATCTTCACGCGATACGGGCTCTTGTCGCCACGGCTGTCGAGATAAACGCCAAACTCGCCGGCGCCGCCCTCGACAGAGAACCACCACTGGCCTTCCGGCACCTTGATGATTGGCTTCTGCTTGATGTAGTATTCACCTTCGGGAATGTTGTCGATGAGCTGCTCGATGATGTCGAGGCTCTGATACATTTCTTTAATATGTATCATGTAGCGTTCCATGGAGTCGGCGCTCGTGCCGGTGATTTCCTTCCACTCCACCTTGTCGTACATGTCGTAAGGATGGTTCTTGCGCACGTCGTTGTGCCAGCCTGCCGCGCGTCCTGCCGGGCCCGTGACACCGTAGTTGACGCAATCCTCAAGGTTCATGTAGCCCACGCCCTCAAGACGCTTGTGCGTGATGACGTTGTCGCCAAACACGTCGAGATACTCTTGGAACATCGGGCGGAGATACTTGCACAGGGTCTTCGTGTTTTGCACGAAGTTGGGGTCTATGTCGGCCTGCAATCCGCCAATGCGGTAATAGTTCTGTATCAGTCGTCCGCCGGTGGTCTCCTCCATCACGTTGAGCAGGTGCTCACGGTCGCGCATGCAATACAGGAAGGCGGTCAGCGCCGAGAGGTCCTGCGCGCACGTTCCGAGGAACAGCAAGTGGTTGTCTATGCGCTGGAGCTCGTCCATGATGGTACGGATGTAGCGGATGCGGTCTGACAGCTCGATGCCCATTGCCTCCTCGATGACACCCACGAGGGCGTGACGATGATGCATGGCGCAAAGATAGTTCAGGCGGTCGGTCAGGGCGAGGGTCTGGGGATAAGTCATGCTCTCCATCATCTTCTCCATTCCGCGGTGGATGTAGCCGAGGTGCGGATAGACGTGCTTGATGGTCTCGCCGTTCACCACTGTGCGCAAACGCAGCACGCCGTGGGTTGACGGGTGGTTAGGTCCGAAGTTCATCACGAAGTCGTCGTCGCCCAGCAGGCGGTGCCTCGTCTCCGTGAGGTGGCCATACTTGTCGAGGTTGTATTCCACCGTCCAGTCGGTCTCCGGCTCGTCGGTCATGGGGAACTGGTTGGCCTCCGGGCTCATGTCGAAGTCCTTGCGCAGTGGGTAACCCGTGAAGTCGGAACGCATGAACAGGCGGCGCATGTCTGGATGACCCAGGAACTTGATGCCGAGGAAGTCGAACACCTCGCGCTCCAGCAGGTCGGCGTCGTGCCAAAGGTTGGTCACGGTTGGCACCACGTAGTTGTCGCCGTCCACCTTGTTGGCAATCTGCTTCACCGACACGCGCTCATGGCTCTGCGTGTTTTCAAGGATGTATATGCAGCCGAGGCCTTCCTCGCCGAAATCCTCGCCGACAATCGTCACCAGGTAGTCGAAATGCTGCTCATTCTTCAGCTTTGCCATCTCAGCGGCAAAGTTGTCAAAACCGAATATCTTATTCTCTAATTTCATTTCGATGCCTTATTGATTGTTTACCTTATATTGTTCACCTTCTTTCTTGAGTTCGTCGAGCTCTTTTCCGAGAGCTTCCACTTCCTCCTTGTTTGGTGAGCCTGTCACGATGATCGGCTCCTTGTTGCCAATCTTCGCTCCAGAGAGGTTCTCGTTGCTTATGCCGTGCAAGCCACCCAGCCCGAGGCTGGTCTCTTTCTCGAAACGGTTCATCTTGTGGTTGGCGCCTCCGAAGAACTTCTCGACCTTTACCTTGCGCTGCAGTTGCATCATGCCGTAGAGAATGGCCTCGGGGCGTGGAGGGCAACCTGGCACATACACGTCGACAGGCACTATCTGGTCGATGCCACGCACCACGTTGTAGCTCTTCTTGAACGGGCCGCCCGAAATGGTGCAGCCACCGACGGCCACCACATACTTTGGCTCGGCCATCTCGTCGTAAAGACGCTTGAACACTGGTGCCATCTTGTTGGTGATGGTGCCGGCGCACATGATGATGTCGGCCTGACGCGCTGAGTTACGTGTCACCTCGAATCCGAAGCGAGAGAAGTCGTAACGCGCGCAACCCACGGCCATGAACTCGATACCGCAGCAGCTCGTGCCGAACGTGAGCGACCAAAGCGAATTGCTTCGGCCCCAGTTGATGAGCTGGTCGAGGGAACCGAGCACCACGTTCACGCCGCCGTCGTTGAGCTGGGCGGCTATGTCCTCCAGTGTCTCGTTGTCCTTAAACTCGTCGTAAGGAATACTCTTGATCCTTGGCTTTCTTACCTCCATTCCAGCACTCCTTTCCGCCAGGCATAAGCCAAGCCCAAAACCAATACTACCAGGAAGAACCCGATGCTCAGAAGAGCCATGCTGCCGAAGTCCTTGACCACAACGGCCCAAGGATAGAGAAACACTGTCTCAATGTCGAAAATCAGGAAAAGGATGGCAAAGAGATAGTAACCGGCGTGAAGCGGCATCCAGCTGCTTCCACGCGTGGGGATACCACACTCGAATGGCTCACCCTTCACCGGATTGTACGAGCGAGGGCCTATCAGCTTGGCGATGACAAAAGCGCCCACCACCAACGTGACAGCCGTCAGCAACACGGTGACTAACAAAGTGAAATTCATAAAGTTTATAACGTTATATATAAGTAACTGAAGATATGTCTCTTGATTGGCTCAATGACCGATGCAAAGGTACATAATAATTTCTAAACATTATTATCTTTCAATAAAAAATGCCATGTAGACTTTGCAAGAGTTTACCTATGTCAAGATGTCGCAAAGTGACCAATATCTTTGGGGCATGAAAAAAATCAACAGCGAATCTCTGTCGGCCTACACTTCCTGAATACAAGAAGCATGACAACGGCCAATGCAAAATGTAAAATATTATTGCCAAAATTTAACACTTGAAAACAGGGGCAAATAGAGCGGGAAAAGGGTAGCCTTCCGCCCTTTGAAAATACCGTCGGGCTGTTTTCAGCCATTTTTTTTTGCCGTTACGGTACAATCGCGTTGCCGTTACAGTGTAATGGCGACGCGATTGTACCGTAACGGCAACGCGATTACACCGTAACGGCGATGCGATTACACTGTAACGGCAACGCCTTTTGAGCGATTTTACAACGCTCAAAAGCCGTTAAAAACGCAATCACTTAGTAATCAGCTATTTACCAAAACAGCTCATAATCGCGTCATTTCCAACCAAGCAATGGCTCGGTTGAAAAAAACGATTCTCAGATGACCATTTGTAAATTATTTTGATGGTTCTTAACAAGGGCGGGCAGGAATGGTTAGGGGCCGCACCCTGCACCCGCGCCCCGCACGACTGACGACGGCAACATCAGACGACCTTGATCGTCACCGCCTTGCTCAATTTCTTTTTCTTGTCTCTCACCACCACACGGATGGTGCCCTTCCGGTCGCCAGCCTTAACCGTAACCACGAGCTTGCCGTTAAACAACTTCATCGTGGGTTCCACAAACGACTCCAGCGACGTGGCGTCGCCATTGCATATCGCCTTGAAAGAGCCGGCTCCAGACACTTCCACGTCGATGCGGTCGTCGGCTTGCGGCAGCTCCGTGCCGTTTTTGTCTACGAGCGATACCGTGACATAGGCGAGGTCGTCTACGCCTTTCCTTAGCTCCGCGCGGTCCACGTCGAGTTTCAAGGCCTTGGCCTCCAACGCGGTGCGCACGGTCTCCTCGCCTACCCTATTGCCGCTTTCGTCATAGGCCACGACCGTCAGCTCGCCCGGCTCGTATTTCACGTTGGGCCACATCAGGCGGTAGCGCGTGGCATAGCGCCGCGCCTCGTCGGGCTCAGTAGGGTCTATCCATGACTCTTGCGCCGGGTGCGGCTCCAGCCTGACAGCCTTGTCTTTCCTCACGCGGCCCTGCGACTTGCCATTGACAAAGAGCTCGGCCTCAGGGCTGTCGGTATAGACAAACACGGGCGTCACCTTCCCCTCTCGACCGGGCCACGTCCAATGAGGAAGGACGTGGAGCGTATGCGATTGCTTGTTCCAAACCGAGCGGTATAGGTAATAGCGGTCCTTGGGCAGGCCGGCAAGGTCCATTATGCCGAAATAGCTGCTGCGGCTGGGCCAATAAGCGTCATAGGGCGTGGGCTCGCCGAGGTAGTCGTAACCCGTCCACACAAATTGGCCGATGGTGTATGGCTTGTCGTCCATGGCCATGAAGTCTTGCTCAGGCAGGTTGCTCCACAGGCACCACTCCACGTCGTAGCTGGAGCATTGGCCGTCCTTGTCTTCCTTGGCCTGTCCCCACTCGACGGGGAACTTGTAAACGCCACGGCTGCTCACCGTGGAGGCCGTCTCAGAGCCAAGCAAGAAGCCGCATGGCAAGCCTTTGATGTTGCGGTCGTATTTGTAGACTCGATAGTTGAAGCCCGGCACGTCCATCACTTGCGCGAAGCCCGACTTCAGCGCGTCCTCCGCCTTGTCCATGCCTTGCGTCACGGGCCGCGTGGGGTCAAGCTTGTGGCAGAGGTTTTGCAGGTGCTCGGCTATCAAGCGTCCCTCATAGCTTCCCTGCTCCGGAATCTCGTTGCCTATGCTCCACATTATCACCGAGGGGTGGTTGCGGTTCGACTCCACGAGGGCCGTGATGTCCTTGTCGCTCCAGTCCTTGAAGAAGCGGGCGTAGCCATTCTTGCACTTAGGGTAAATCCACATGTCGAAGCTCTCTGCCATGACCATCATGCCCAAAGAGTCGCACACGTCCATCTGAATCTGCGAGGGGTGGTTGTGCGACGTGCGGATGGCGTCGCAGCCCATGGCCTTGAGTTGCTTGATTTGCCTTATGATGGCAGCCTTGTTGACCGCGGCGCCCAGTGGGCCGAGGTCATGGTGCAGGCAGACGCCTTTTATCTTTCGGCTCTCGCCATTGAGCCGGAAGCCATGGATGGAGTCCACCTTGACCGTACGTATGCCGAATCGCATCGAGAGGTTATCCAAGTCATTCCCTTGGCTGTCGGCCAACGTGAGCTTCAACGTATAGAGGTTAGGCTTTTCAGGGCTCCATAGCTTAGGCGCGGCGACAATGAAGCCACCCAAAAACGTCTCGCCCTCGACTGGCATTTCCCGCAACGTTTTCTCTTCTCCTGTCGTATTGTCAAGAAGCGTGAGTTTCAACATGCCCCTGAAATCCCTTGAAGCACCGGCAAGGGTCGTGCGCAGGCTCATCACGGCTTTAGCGTGCTTTGTGCCCGTCACGCGCTGGGTCTTGACGACCGTCTTCCATGGCTCAAGATGCACCTTGTCGGTCACGGTCAACGTCACGGGGCGATACAGTCCCGCGCCAGGATACCAACGGCTGCTCTCGTCCACATTGTGGAGCGACACGTCCACGCGATTGTCGCCCTTATAAATATAATGTGTAATGTCTACCTTGAACGGCGCGTAGCCATAGGCCCACGAGCCTACGCGCTTTCCGTTGACGTAAACCACGGGCTCGGCCATGGCCCCGTCGAAGCACAGCTCCACGTGCCGGCCCTCAATGTTGTCCAGGTGGACATTCGTGGTGTAGTAGCCCTTCCCTATCCATGGCAACGCGCCCGACCGTCCGCTCTTTTCCGTTTTCTCGCTCTCGCCGTTTTGCTCTATGGCCACCATCTGCAAGTCCCATTTCTTGTCGAACGGCCCCTTGATGGCCCAATCGTGGGGCACGGTGACCGACTGCCAGTGTATGCTGTCATGCGAGAATTGCCAATATTTGAGATTTCGCTCAACTCTCCCCTGTGCCATCGTGAGCGTTGGCATGAGAAAGGCGAAAACGCCAAGGATTTTTTTAAGCATGGTCAATTGTTAAAATAAAATTAGTTTTCAGCGGCTTTTAGTGTATTTCAGCCTGTTTATTCCGCAAAACTAATGTAAATAAATTAATTTTCAAAGATTTTCAGAAAGTTCTTGCCCAAAAACTTTGCAGATTCATTAAAACCTCGTATCTTTGTCAACGTTATCCTGAAAACAATCTTTTTACCTTAGATGAAACTGATACCTATTGAAGATTTGGAGCGGTGGCCTGTGAAGGTAATCGCTTTTTTTTATTTTTATTCTTATCTTCCATTTGGCATTTGGCACAAGTTTTGTTGATACAAAACAGAATAACGTTAAACTGAACGGAGGATAATAAAGTGGCATTCATTGATTATTATAAGATTTTAGGAGTCAGCAAGGACATTCCGCAGAAAGACGTGAGGCGGGCTTATCTCAAGCGCGCCAAGCAGTTTCACCCGGACCTTCACCCTGACGATCCCAAGGCCAAGGCCAAGTTTCAAGCCTTGAACGAGGCTTATGAGGTGATCAACGACCCTGAGAAGCGCAAGAAGTATGACCAATACGGACAAAACTGGAAAGAGGCCGGGGCGTTCAACCAAGGCGGAGGCGCTGGCGGCGGCAACGGCTATCAGTGGAGTTCCGCGGCGGGAGGCTCGCCGTTTGAGGGCTTCGACTTCTCTGGCTTCGGCTCTGGCGGAGGATTCTCCGACTTCTTCCAAAACCTCTTCGGCAACATGGGGGGCCGGGGGCAACACGCGTCGGCACGCACCAGCACGGGCGAGATGAACGCTAAGGTCAACATAGACCTCTACACTGCCTTGCTCGGCGGCGAGGTGATAATCCAAATCAGCAATGGCTCGAAAATCAAGCTGAAGGTTAGACCGGAAACCCAAAATGGCACGAAAGTGCGCTTGCGTGGCAAGGGCTACGACAGGGGCGACGGCACCTACGGCGACTTGATTATCACTTACAACGTAAAGCTGCCTACCAACTTGACAGATAGGCAGAAACAGTTGCTCAACGAGATGAGGTATGCAGGCTAATACTTAAAATATATTAAATGCGCATCTCGCGATGCGATGGTTAACTTAATTATTATTACCTTTGCATCCGCAATGTGGCTAAACATCCATATTGCGGATAGCCTATCGAAGGAAAGATGCTCGAGTGGCTTAAGAGGCACGCCTGGAAAGCGTGTATACCTCCAAAGGGTATCGGGGGTTCGAATCCCCCTCTTTCCGCCTTTCCCGTTAAAAAAGGAAGCTCATTATGGCTTCCTTTTTTGCGTTTATAACCAAAATCACAGGAATGGCTTCGCATGGGCGGACATGTAGCGTCCGCAACCCATATGGCCGCATTGGCAAATCCTATGCGTTGTTAATGAGCTATCTTTGCAAATAAAAAATCTATAAACAATGAGAAAGATACTGTTTTTTTTTGGCTTGATTCCTTTTATGGGATGCAGTAATGGCCATGTTTACCGTACTATATATGGTAAAGTGGATATAGATACAATTGATGACAAATGGCCTGATAATAATAATTATTATTTGCGATAGGGTTAAGGTAATAGGTGATGACACCATTTACTTTAAGCCATATGATAAGACATATTATATAGCATCTCCTACACAAGATGAGCATCCTAATGTTGTTGTGAAATGGAATCCAGAAACAGGAGAAATGACAAGTAATTGGTAAAAAGATTTATTATGGGAGAAGTATTTAATACAGAACAATTTATACAGAACCTTTGGGAAAGGGAAAACCTTCAAGGTCTTAAACAGGTTAATGGAAAGGGTGGATATAGGAATGGGAGATTCTTCCCTTACCAAGGAACCAATGGCATTGATATTGGCCCAGGATTCTTATTAAAAAGTCTGTCTCCTGCCTTCCAAAAGAAGACAAGAACTGTTGGCCTTACTAAAAAAGAATTGGATGATTCAGTAAGATCTGATGAATCCAAACCGACGCAATGTACTTGACCGCAAATGCCGTTCTCTCCTATTCTCATGTCACTTGGAAGTTGCGCCATGACAAACTGATTGCCTTCATTTAAATTGAAAATGCTTATTTGAGGCAAAGTTCGCATGTATTTAAATTGTATGCAAGATGGCTAATTTTCGATGGTTAAATTTCTTGGCTATAGGCAAGACGACTGAATTCGCCTTTGTAGAATACAGTATATACTGTAAAACGAGAAAAGCCCCGACTACCTATTGGTAATCGAGGCTCTCTTCAAAGGAGGCGGCTACCTACTCTCCCGCATTGCATTGCAGTACCATCGGCGCAAGCGGGCTTAACTTCTCTGTTCGGAATGGGAAGAGGTGGGACCCCGCCGCGATAACCACCTGATGTACGGTTAACGTCCTTCAAGACGTATGGGTGACATAC
>JALEJI010000020.1 GCA_022769825.1 Prevotella sp.
AAGAACAGGAAAAGACGCAGGCGGCCCAAGGGCCGCAGAAAGATGCCCGTGAGGGGTATTCACACGTTAGCGGACATCAGAATCAGAGAGACTTCAATCCAGGCACAGGGCGCACGCAGCGTCCGCGCATCCACGCCACTGCTCAGCGTCCACAGTATGGCGCCAGTCGCGTGTCGACGAGCAAGCCTGCCGACAGCGGCTTCCGTCCGGAAGGCTTTGGCGCGGCGTTAGATGCCGACCAGCCTCGTCAGCAGGGTGGCTACCAGCCTCGCCAAGGCGGTTACCAGCCCCGTCAGCAGGGTGGCTATCAATCTCGCCAAGGCGGTTACCAGCCCCGTCAGCAGGGTGGCTACCAGTCGCGTCAAGGCGGTTATCAGCCTCGCCCACGTTACAATGCCGAGGGTGGCTATCAGCCCCGTCAGCAAGGCGAATACCAACCACGCCAGCGCTACAACGCGGAGGGTGGCTATCAGCCTCGTCAGCAAGGCGAATACCAACCACGCCAGCGCTACAACGCGGAGGGCGGCTATCAGCTTCGCCGTCAAGGTGGTTATGGCAACAACAATCGTCAGCAGGGTGGCTACGGAAACCGCCAGCAAGGTGGTTACGGCAATCGTCAGGGCGGTTACAACAACCGTCAGGGCGGCTACGGCAACAACGGCTACCGTGGTTTCAACAACGGACCGCGCCAGGGTTACGACCCTAATGCCAAGTACAGCCTGAAGAAGCGCATCGAATATAAAGAGGAGCACGTCGACCCGGACGAGCCCATCCGCTTGAACAAGTATCTTGCCAATGCCGGCGTGTGCTCGCGTCGTGAGGCAGACGAGTTCATCACATCTGGAGCCGTGAAGGTGAATGGCGAGGTCGTTACCGAGCTCGGCACGAAGGTGAAACGTTCCGATGAGGTGCTGTTCAACGAGAATCCAGTGTCGATAGAGAAAAAAGTCTATATCCTGCTCAATAAGCCCAAGGATTATGTAACCACGTCCGACGATCCTCAGCAGCGCAAGACCGTGATGGATCTCGTGAAGGACGCTTGCCCTGAGCGCATCTATCCCGTTGGCCGTCTCGACCGCAACACTACGGGCGTGCTCTTGCTCACCAACGATGGCGAGCTGGCCTCGAAGCTGACACATCCCAAGTTCTTGAAGAAGAAGGTGTACCACGTGTTCCTCGACAAGAACGTCTCCACCGAGGATCTCCAGAAGATTGCCGACGGCATAGAGCTGGAGGACGGTGAGGTGCATGCCGACTCCATAGAGTATGCCGATGAGCGCGACCACTCACAGGTCGGCATCGAGATACACAGTGGCCGCAACCGCATCGTGCGCCGCATATTCGAGTCGCTCGGCTATCGCGTCGTAAAGCTCGACCGCGTGCAGTTCGCTGGTCTCACGAAGAAGAATCTCCGTCGTGGCGACTGGCGTTTTCTCACCGAGAAGGAAGTCGACATGCTGCGTAGCGGAATGTTCGAGTAAGGGCCGAGTGGCATAAAACAGAAGATTAACCATTAAATAAAGTGCCTCTCCAAGCCAATTTGGGTGGCTTAGCGAATCGCTAAGCTTCTCTGCCAGGTTGTCTTGGCGAGGCTGTTGATAACATGAGAACAAAAGTCATTGACGCTCTCCGGAGCACCGATTATAACAAGGAAATCACTGTTAAGGGTTGGGTGCGCTCTCACAGGAGCAGCAAGGCGGTAGACTTCATCGCCTTGAACGACGGCTCTACCATCAAGAACATCCAGGTGGTAGTGGCCCCCGAAAAGTTCGACGCTGAAATGCTGAAGAGCATCACCACAGGCGCGTGCATCCGTGCCACTGGCATCCTCGTTGAGAGCCAAGGCAAGGGCCAGACAGTGGAGATACAGGCTTCCGACATCGAGGTCTACGGCCTCTGCCCCTCCGACTATCCCATGCAGAAGAAGGGCCAGTCGTTTGAGTACATGCGCCAGTATGCCCACATGCGCTTGCGCACCAACACGTTTGGCGCGGTGTTCCGCATCCGCCACAACATGGCAATCGCCGTGCACAAGTATTTCCATGAGCATGGATTCTATTATTTCAACACGCCACTTATTACCGCCAGCGACTGTGAGGGCGCGGGCGAAATGTTCCAGGTGACAACGCTCGACCTCGACCGCGTGGCAAAGAGCGGCAAGGTGGAATACGACAAGGATTTCTTCGGCAAGAAGTGTAATCTCACCGTCTCCGGACAGCTTGAGGGTGAGCTTGGAGCCACCGCGCTTGGAGCCATCTATACCTTTGGTCCCACGTTCCGCGCCGAGAACAGCAACACGCCACGGCACCTCGCCGAGTTCTGGATGATAGAGCCAGAGGTGGCTTTCATGGACAAGGAGGAGCTGATGGACCTTGAGGAAGACTTCATCAAGTATTGTGTGCGCTGGGCACTCGACAACTGCCGCGACGACCTTGAATTCCTCAACAAGATGATAGACAAGACCTTGATACAGACCTTGGAGAATGTCGTCAATGAGGATTTCGTGCGATTGCCTTACACGGAGGGTATCAACATCCTTCAACAAGCCGTGAAAGACGGCCATAAGTTCGAGTTCCCAATCACGGGCTGGGGCATGGACCTTGCCTCTGAGCATGAGCGTTATCTCGTGGAGGGGCATTTCAAGCGTCCTGTCATCATGACCGACTATCCCACGGAGATAAAGGCGTTCTACATGAAGAAAAACCCCGACGGCAAGACCATGCAGGGCACCGACGTGCTTTTCCCGCGCATTGGCGAGATTATCGGTGGCTCCGTGCGTGAGGAGAATTATAAGAAACTCCTCGACGAGATTGAACGCCGCGGCATGAAGGAGGAAACCTACAGCTGGTACCTCGACACCCGTAAATACGGCTCATGCCCACACGCCGGCTTCGGCCTTGGCTTCGAGAGACTTATCCTCTTCGTGACAGGAATGCAAAACATACGTGACGTCATACCGTTCCCACGCACGCCGAAAAACGCGGAATTCTAAGATTTTAGAAAAAAAACAGTAAAAAGACAGTCAGCTATTAAATTATTTGCTAACTTTGCAAAAGAATTTTAGTGTGGCTTTTGTATTTGAGAGAAATAACAAAGAGAATATTAACTAAATTAATCGCTTTATGAAGTGCATTAAGACTTTATTGGTCGCAGCGTTGGTCCTTGGTGGATCTTCAGCTGCCATGGCTCAAGCCACTTATACGGATAAGGCAGGCAACGAGTACACATTCAAGAAGCACGCATTCCTCGATTTACAGGGTGGTGCACAGTACACTCTCGGCGAGGCCAAGTTTGGCGACCTCATCTCACCTAACGTGCAGCTTGGTATCGGCTATCAGTTCAATCCTTGGTTTGGCGCTCGCGTTGCTGTAAACGCTTGGCAGAGCAAGGGTGGCTACAATGGCGTGACGGAGACTGGCAATGCAGCTCCTGCCAACGTCACTTATAAGTGGAAGTATGTCGCTCCTGGCGTCGACTTCATCTTCAACCTCAGCAACGCTTTCTGTGGTTGGAATCCTAACCGCGTGTTCAACCTCAGCGCGTTCATCGGTGGCGGCGCTAACATCGCTTTCGACAACGACGAGGCTAACGCCCTGGCCAAGGACTATGGGATGCGTTACATCTGGGAAGGCACAAAGGTGCGTCCCGTGGGTCGTGGTGGCATTGAGCTGAACTTCCGCGTCAGCAAGGCTGTCAGCATCATGCTCGAGGGTAATGCCAACATCCTCTCAGATAAGTACAACTCTAAGAAGGCTGGCAACGCCGACTGGTATTTCAACGCCCTCGCAGGTCTGCGCATCAACCTCGGCAAGAGCTACACAAAGAAGACTCCAGAGCCAGCTCCAGCACCAGAGCCACAGAAGGAAGAGTATGTTGAGCCAACACCGGCTCCAGCACCAGCTCCTGTGAAGGTTGAACCTATCCGTCGCGACGTGTTCTTCACAATCAACAAGGTTGCCGTTACATCTAAGGAGCAGCCAAAGGTTGACGACATCGTGGCTTACATGAACGAGCACCCAGAGGCTAAGGTGACCGTGACTGGTTACGCTGACGCTGGCACAGGTAACAACAAGATCAACGACCGTCTGGCTGCACAGCGCGCCGCTACAGTGGTTAAGGCCCTCAAGAACAAGGGTATCGCTGAGAGCCGCATCACGTCAGACAGCAAGGGTTCACGCGTACAGCCGTTCGCCGAGAACGACAAGAACCGTGTGACTATCATGATAGCTGAGCCTTAATAAGCCAACAGTTTCCCTCGAAGGGAATAAATAAGAAAGAGGGTGTGTCAAAACACCCAATATAAATAAAAAAACTCGTTGTACGTTCTGGTGTGGATGTACAACGAGTTTTTGTTTTTCTACGAAAAAGAGCCTTATAAACAATTTATATGGCGTTATTTGGTTCAAATAAATCCTCAAATACGAGAAAAGTCCTCCCTTGGTCATTTTTGCCACCATTTTCTTTATATTAAAGGCAATGGCAAAGAAGGCAAAGTCCATTTTGACCTTGTCTACACCGATATGGCGAAAACGACGATATGCCATGTTGTATTTAATTTGTCCGAAAAC